>CAZFPG010000113.1:0-9213 GCA_964521055.1 uncultured Marinobacter sp. | reverse complement strand
AAACCCCGCTGTAAAGACCGCCCTGGACGCTCGGGCGCCGCCAGCCATGGCTCCGCCGTGTTTTGGCAGAGCTTACCCGCCGGTTTCCCCCTACTTTTTCAGGGCCTGAAACTTTGCTATTGCTTCTTTTCTGCTTTCTTTCAGATCAACGATAGGTCGGGGATATCCTCCGGGAACAACACCGCCTGACCAGGGCTGGTGAATTCGTTTGTTATCCAGCTTGGCAATTTCGGGCACATATTTTCTGATGAACTCACCTTTCGGGTCGAACCGCTCACTCTGGGTGGCTGGATTGAAGACGCGGAAATAGGGCGCTGCATCGGTACCGGTGGAGGCGCTCCACTGCCAGCCGCCGTTGTTGGAAGCCAGAAAGCCATCCACCAGTTTCGACATGAAATAGGCTTCGCCCAGTCGCCAGTCGATAAACAGGTTTTTGGTCAGGAACATGGCGGTGATCATCCGAAGGCGATTGTGCATCCAACCAGTCTGGTTTAACTGACGCATGGCGGCGTCGACAATGGGAATACCGGTATTGCCGGCCTTCCAGGCTTCGAAGTTTTCGCCCGGGGTGTTCCATTGCAGGGCCTCGGTTTCCGGCTTGAAAGCCCGGTGCATGCTCACCCTGGGGTAGTGGTAGAGGATGTTGATGTAGAAATCCCGCCAAGCGATTTCGTTTGTCCAGGTAGCCAGGCCTTCCTGGTTGCCGCCCATGCCCTGGTGCTGGTGGGCTGCGATCAGGCATTGTTTGCCCGACAGGACCCCGTTGGCCAGGTAGGGCGAGAGCAGACTGGTGCCATCCACAGAAGGCAGGTCCCTCAGGTTCTTGTAGTCACCCGCACGATGGTCTAGAAACTGTTCCAGTTGTCGGTGAGCGGCGTCTTCGCCGGTTTCAACCAGTCTCGGTGGCGGATTATCAAAGCCTTGCGGTACATGATCGTAGCGGGAGGGCTCAACTGGATTTGCGACCGGTTCGGGAATCGGAAAAAGTGTCGGTCGCGCCTCGTCAATCCAGCTGCGCCAGCGCCGGGAAAACGGGGTGAAAACCGAATAGGGGGCACCTTGTTGGGTCAGGATACTGCCAACGGGCGCCACGGTCTGGTCCCGGTACTTGTTAACAGCGATACCGGCAGCGTCCAGGGCCTGTTTCAGGGCTGTGTCCCGGCGCCTTTCGTTAACTCCGTATTCCTCGTTGAAGTGCACATGCCGGATACTCTCGCGCCGGCAAAAATCCTCCAGTTTTTCAATGCTGTCGGTAAAGGTTGTCGCCGGGATAAACGATAGGGGAACACCCAGCTTTGCCAGTTCTTCCGACAACGCGTTGGCGTGGTCCAGGACGAAACGAACCCGTGCCGGGGACCAGTCGTGCTCGCGCCATTGCTCCGGGGTGACCACGAAACAGGCCCGTACTGGCTGCCGCTTCTGGCAGGCGGCGGTAAGGGCGGCGTTGTCGGCCACGCGCAAGTCGTTTCGGAACCAGACCAACTGAGTCATTGCGTTTCCTGCTTGGGGTGTAAGGTTAGAGACCACGGATGGATATTCGCCGGAACGTGCTGATTGGATTATAGTTAATGGCGGAATTCATGGATAAAGGGCCACCTGTGGACGCCCCGGGGTAAACGGTGACCTGCGAACCGATATGAATTCAGCACGCCTGAGGAGTCCTCGAAGGGCGCAGCCAGATGACGGTTGCGATCAAGAAAGCACTTGACGAGGAAGGGATTGAAATACCTTTCCCCCATACCAGTATTTATGCCGGAAGCCAGTCCGAGCCCTTCAGGGTGGAATTGCTTCGGCCGGAAGCTGCAATCAACAAGGGAGATCCGGATGCCAACCAGAACGGATGAAACCACCAAAGCCGGGCCAACGGCGGATACAGACGGAAAGCTGGCCCTGGGCTGGCGTGAATGGGTTGCGCTGCCGGACCTGGATATCTCCCGTATCAAGGCAAAAGTGGATACGGGCGCGCGCACCTCATGCCTCCACACCTTCCGGACGGAGCCGTACACTGAAAATGGCGAGCGCCGGGTCCGCTTCTGGGTTCACCCGGTTCAGAATGATCTGCATCATGTGGTGGAGTGTGATGCACTGGTGCTGGACGAACGCAACGTGTCGGACTCCGGTGGCCACAAGGAACAGCGCCTGGTGATTGAAACCCGCCTGGTGCTGGGTGATAGCGAGTGGCCGATTGAAATGACATTGACCAATCGGGACTCCATGCGTTTCCGTATGCTGATTGGTCGAACGGCAATGGCCCGGCGCGCCATTGTACTTCCTGAATGCTCCTATCTTGCCGGTGACCCGGCCCTAAGGACGAGAAAATGAAAATTGCGATTCTGTCGCGTAACCGCCATCTGTATTCGACACGCCGACTGGTGGAAGAGGGTGTCAATCGGGGTCACGAAGTGAAGGTGATTGACTGCCTGCACTGCTCCATGAACATTACCTCTGCCGACCCCAGGATCCACTACCACGAGGAAGTGCTGGAAGACTTCGATGTGGTGATCCCCCGTATCGGCGCTTCGGTAACCTTCTACGGCACGGCGGTGTTACGGCAGTTTGAAATGATGGGTGTTTTCCCGGTCAACGAATCGGTTGCCATTACCCGCTCCCGGGACAAGCTGCGTTCCCTGCAACTGCTTGCCCGCAAGGGTGTGGGCATGCCGGTAACCGGATTTGCCAACAAGCCGGATAACGTACCGGAATTGCTGAAAATGGTGGGCGGTGCACCGGTGGTGATCAAGTTGCTGCAGGGCACCCAGGGCATCGGTGTTGTTCTGGCGGAAACCCGCAAGGCTGCGGAAAGTGTTATTGAGGCCTTTATGGGCCTGAAAGCCGACATCCTGGTGCAGGAATTCATCAAGGAGGCCGGTGGTGCTGATATCCGCTGTTTTGTGATTGGTGACAAGGTGATTGCGGCCATGAAGCGCCAGGGAGGCGAAGGTGAGTTCCGTTCCAACCTGCACCGGGGCGGCACCGCGTCGCTGGTTCGAATCACACCCGAGGAACGTCGTACAGCGATTACGGCGGCCAAGTCCATGGGGCTGAATGTGGCAGGTGTGGATTTGCTGCGCTCCAGCCGCGGGCCCCTGGTGATGGAGGTGAACTCCTCACCGGGCCTTGAGGGCATCGAAAATGCCACGGGCAAGAATGTGGCCGGTATGATCATGAACTGGACCGAAAAGAATCAGCAACCCTGGAAAACCCGCACCAAGGGGAGGGGCTGACATGGCCGCTCGGGCACCCTTTGTTATGGCCGGCAATGAGATCAAGGCCGGAACCCGGCAGACTGTGGAAATACCGGTCGCCAAGCTGTATACCCATACACCGCTTCACATTCCTGTTGAAGTGGTTCATGGCCGCCGTAGCGGGCCGGTACTGATGGTGTGCGGTGCCATCCATGGGGACGAAATCAACGGTGTGGAGATCGTGCGCCGGGTACTGACCAACTCCGCCCTGCGCCATCTGCGGGGTACGCTGGTAGCGGTGCCGATTGTGAATATTTTCGGCTTTGTGCAGCGCACCCGTTACCTGCCGGACCGCCGTGACCTTAATCGTTGCTTCCCGGGAACCGAATCCGGCTCGCTGGGGGGGCGTATCGCCTATCTGCTGCGTACGCAGATTATGGAGAACGTGTCTCATATTATCGATCTGCACACGGGGGCCATACACCGGTTCAACCTGCCGCAGATTCGTGCGGAGCTTAAAAACCCGGAAACCATCCGCATGGCCGAAGCCTTTGGCGCGCCTATCATCATCAATGCCAGCCTGAGGGAAGGCAGCCTGCGTGCCTACGCCGATTCCCAGGATATTCCGGTGGTCACCTTCGAGGGTGGTGAAGCACTGCGGTTTGACGATGTTGTGATCTCCAGCGGCGTGAAAGGCGTGATCCGGGTGATGCGGGAGCTGGAGATGATTCCCGCCAAGAAAGGCCCGAAAGCGCCGAGAAAGCGTTCGGAAACCGCTGCCAACTCGCAATGGGTACGAACCGATACGGACGGTATCATGCGCCCGGTGGCAAGCCTGGGCCAGAAGGTTCGCAAGGGTCAGAAGCTGGCCATGGTGGCGGATCCGTTTGGCGAATCGGAAACCGCCGTGCTCTCTCCCTGTTCGGGCATTGTGATCTGCGTGAATAATCTGCCGCTGGTGAACGAAGGCGAGGCGATCTACCACATCGCCCGCTTTGACGAGCTCAGTGAAGCGGAGAAAGCCATGGATTATTTCCGCAGTAGCTACGAGGGTGACAGGGGCGATGACGTTGTCCCGGTTCACCCCTGGGACGACCGGCAGAAATAACCACGAGGTAAACCATGATATGGGATCAGACTTTTATCGAGCTGGCGCCCCTGCCAAGGGGCTTTCACCTGGTCACCAACGAAATCCTGGCCCAGGCGCCTGGGCTCCAGAACTGCCAGGTGGGCTTGTTACACCTGTTCATCCGGCACACCTCCGCGTCTCTGGCCATCAATGAAAACGCCTACCCGAGCGTGCGAGGTGACCTGGAGCGGCATTTCAATGTGATGGTGCCGGAGAGCGCACCCCACTACGAGCACACCACCGAAGGCCCGGACGACATGCCTGCCCACATCAAAAGCGTTCTGGTTGGCCCGTCGCTGACCATTCCGGTGAATGACGGGCACCTGGCCCTGGGCACCTGGCAGGGCATCTATCTTTGCGAGCACCGGGACCACGCCAGTGGCCGTAGCATTGTGGCGACGCTGCAGGGACGATGGTAGGGGGATAGTGTTGGCGACCGTTATTCCGCGGTTGTTTCAACCGGCTCGTATCGGAAACTGTCCCGGCCGTGGTCTTTCGCCCTGTAGAGCGCTTTGTCTGCTGCCCTGATCAGATCTTCCATTGCCAGGTCGTTGTTTGGCACCACTGAGGAAATACCGATGCTGATGGTCAGGAATGGCCGGATAGGGCTGCGGCTGTGCTCAATACCGGCTGCGATAATACGCTCTCGCAGGGCGGCAGCAACTTCCAGGGCGTCATCAACGCCGGTTCCAGGGAGCACCAGAAGGAATTCTTCCCCGCCGTATCGGGCAGCCATGTCGGACTTTCGTTGCACAGTGTCCGCCAGGATGTCGGCAACGCGTTTCAGGGTTTCATCGCCATCCTGGTGTCCGTAATGGTCGTTATAGAGTTTGAAGAAGTCGATATCCGCGAGCATGACAGTGAGAGGATCGCCGGTTCGACACAGTATCTCCCATGCCTGTTCCAGCTTCCTTTCCAGGGCCAGCCGGTTTGACAGGCCGGTGAGGGGGTCGTGCTCGGAAAGCCGTTTCAACTCGGTATTGGCGGCCTGGAGCTCGCTCTGGACCTCAAGCACCTTCTGGTGTTTTGAAGTCAACTCGGCGTTCAGCCTCAGCAGTTCCTTGTTGTTTGACTCGATCATCCCCAGCATCGCGTTGAATTCCCGTGACAGGGCACCGATTTCATCGTTGTTTCTGATGCTGGCCCGAAGGGAATAATCCATGGCGCTGGATATACTCGAGATGTCGGCTTTCAGGCTCATGATCGGTTTCACAACGAGTCGTCGAAACAGTGCCAGCAGGGCTGCCGCCAGAAGGGCGCACAGCAACACGAGCAGGGCGACGCCATAGAGAGTGATTTCCCGGCCCAGTCCGGTGATGTTGCGGGGAAGGATTGCGGTAGCGCGCAGGCCTGGTGTTCCCTCGATGCTGTATACCTTTGAGGCGGAGAGGGCGCTTTTATCAATGACTTCAAGCGTGTAGCTATCTGAATCCGCCGAGGCCCCGTTCCCCGACACGGGTTCAATGCTGAAACTCTGTACGATCTGCTCCGAAAGCCGGGCGATCAGCTCCTCATCCAGAAACTGACCGAATACCACATAACCTTTATGGGGGCCCGAACCGTCGCTCTTTACAATCGGCCGCATGGCAAAGAGAACCGGAACGTTCTCAACCAGGGCAATGCCGCTCGTTTTCTGGTCATCAATGTCTTTGTCAGGATCAATCCGGCGTGTGAAGCCTGTTATTGCTGCCAGCGCCTCATCCAGGTAAGCGTCTGTCAGATCAACAAATCCTCCGTCTGGAGGAAAGTCGTATACCCTGGCCCAGACCGGTTCCCCCTCAAGATCCAGAAACAGGACCACATCGAACCCGAAGTTGAGGAAAGTCTCCGGATACAGGTTGGACTCGATGTACCCCGGGTCGTCGCCTTGTATGAACGCATAGGTGTCATTCCATGCCGCCCAGTCGTACACGGTGAAGTCGATAGTTTCACGCTGCGCATCCAGCCGTCGGACCACGCGGTCGATATTATTGCGGGCGTAATCGGCTTCGATCTCGTGAAAGGCGGGGTAGACAATACTGCGCTGGATATAAAAGGCAGAAAGTGACAGCAGCATGCCCATCAGCAAAATCAATGCAGTGGTTTTTGCTGAGATCGACATGGCGTCTGACCTTACATGCAGGCTGCTGAGGCGGTGTTGGCTGGCCGGCCGACATTGAGCGCCGATCTGACCTCGCTATATCATCTACCGTATATCCCTCCGTTGGAAGGTGTTGGACAACATTTGACAGTTGGAGCCGGGGCAGGGCGCTCCGGACCGGCTGATATTCACACATCGCCTGAATCTGTTGGGTGGCATTCCACCCATTCTCAGGTCTTCAGTCTGGCAATTTTTCAGAAGGTTACTGTTTTAAAAGCGGTTTTCGAAACTGGTCTGCTCCTTGCAGTCCCTATATGGCATCGAAGCTTGCTGTGCTTCGCTGAACACCCAACAAACACAATGAAACCGGGAGCATCCTTATGAAAACCCAAGCCGCAATTGCGTTGGCATTTGCCTCTACTTTTACCGTATCCGCAACTGTGATTGCCCAGGATCGGTCAGACTGGCCGGAAAACTTTACCGTAGGTACCGCAAGCCAGGGCGGAACCTATTTCTCCTATGGGTCTGGTTGGGCCAATTTCGTGGCTGAATCCTTGGATGTGTCCGGCGGTGCCGAAATTACCGGCGGTCCGATGCAGAACATGGCGCTGGTCCATACGGGTGACCTGAAGTTCGGGCTGACCACCATGGGCCCGGCAGCGGAGTCCCTGGAAGGGCGCAGCTCCCTGGCGCCGGGCATGAAGATGGACAGCGTATGCGCCATGTTCCCCATGTACGAGACCCCCTTTTCCATCACAGCGCTTTCCGACTCCGGCATCACATCCATTTCCGATATACCGGATGGTGCCACCATTGGTTTCGGCCCGGCAGGCTCTACCTCTGATACCTACTTCCCGAAAATCATGGAAACGCTCGGGGTGAACTTCGAACGGCGCAATGGCAGCTGGTCTGATCTGGGCGGGCAATTGCAGGACGGCCTGATTGACGTGGTGGCTTTTGCAGCAGGCATTCCCATCCCGGCGGTCAGCCAGCTGGAAGTCCAGACTGACGTCAACATTATCGGAATGTCCGATGCGGAAGCGAAGAAGGTAACCGAGAACTTCCCGGTTGCGGAATTCGTCATTCCGGCCAGCACGTACCAGTCGCTGGATGAACCATCACGCGTGGTCTCCATGTGGAACTTCGCCATCGTGAACTGTGATGTGCCGGAAAGCTTTGTGTATGAAATCACCAAGCTGACCATGGAGAACAACGACAAGATGGTGTCCATCCACAAGGCCGCCCAGAACTCCATTCCCGAGAATTACGAGAAGAACAACGTTCTGCCCTGGCACCCGGGAGCAGCTCGCTGGTTCAACGAGAACGGCTACACGATTGAAGAAGACAAGATCGCGCAGTAATCATCGTGTTTGATAAGGGGCCACTCCTGTGGCCCTTCGGAGTCCAGCCGGCAAGCTACCGGCATCCGTTTTCCCGTAAGCAGGGTCTATCATGACTGACAAACTACATCCCGATCATAACCCCGCGCCAGAAGCCGACGATGACAATATTCTGGCCCACGATGTCGACCAGGAACCGATCGAGGAGAATCGCCGGTTATTTGAAGGCAGCGTGGCAAAATTTGTGGCGGTATTGGCAATCGTTTATTCCTCCTTCCATCTGTATAGCCTGAACATCGCACCGCTGGAAACCTGGTCCTTCCGTATCGTCCATATTGCCGGTGCCCTTGTGCTGGGCTTTATCCTCTTCGCCGGCGCCCGTTTTGTATCCGCCGACGAAGGTACCGCGCGTCGTCGCTGGACCACCTGGCTCAGCGCTTTGGCCATGGTGCCGGCGCTATATGCGCTCTATCAGACGTTCTCTTTCCACCTGATAATTCTGGATGGCGCGCTGAGGATTCCGGTTAACCTGGAAACCTGGCATTTTGGCTGGCCGCTGTTGGCTGCGACCGGTGTGGGCATTGTGATGAGCTGGTTTCATAAGACCGGGCGTTCGCGTTTCAGCATGCCGGATCTGGTGCTGATTGTGTGCTCGGTGGCGGTCGCTGCCTATTTCCTGGTGGTTTACAACACCTCCATGCGGATGTCCACGGGCACCTCGTTTGCGCCGGTGGGAATTTCGTTCGCCGCGATTGCCGGCACTGCCTTGATCATGGAGCTGACACGCCGCTTGACCGGGCTGGCCCTGGTCGTTATCGGGCTGGTGTTCCTGGTGTATGTATTCGCGGGCCCCTATCTGCCTGGCTTTCTTGGTTATCCTGGCCTGTCGGTGCAGCGGTTCTTCAGCCAGGTGTATACCGACGCAGGTATCCTTGGCCCCACGACGGCGGTTTCCTCCACCTACATCATCCTGTTTATTGTGTTCGCCGCGTTTCTGCAGGCGTCCAAGGTTGGCGACTACTTCGTGAACTTTGCCTTCGCCGCCGCTGGCCGCACCCGTGGCGGGCCTGCCAAGGTATCGATTTTTGCCTCGGGTCTGATGGGCATGATCAACGGCACCAGCGCCGGTAATGTGGTTTCCACCGGCTCGCTTACCATCCCGCTGATGAAAAAGGTGGGCTACAGCAAACAGTCCGCCGGAGCCGTGGAAGCGGCAGCCTCCACCGGTGGGCAGATCATGCCTCCGATCATGGGCGCCGGTGCCTTTATCATGGCCGAGATTACCGGCATTCCCTACGCCGAGATTGCTATCGCTGCGATTATCCCGGCGATTCTGTATTTCGCGTCTGTATACTTCATGGTGGACTTTGAAGCCGCAAAAATGGGCATGCGTGGCATGCGCGATGATGAATTGCCACAACTCAGGAAGATGATCAAGCAGTGCTACCTGTTTGTGCCCATCATCATCCTGATTGTGGC
>CAZFPG010000112.1:0-9279 GCA_964521055.1 uncultured Marinobacter sp. | reverse complement strand
CCGGACCCGGCAGTTGAAAGGCTGCAAAGCCCGGAGGATCGCACAAAGCTGAACGGGTTATACGAGTGTATTCTCTGCGCCTGCTGCACCTCCGCCTGCCCGTCCTGGTGGTGGAATCCTGAGAAATACATCGAGCCATCGGGACTGTTGCAGGCATACCGGTTTCTGTCAGATTCCCGGGATACCGCCACACGCGAACGCCTGGAAAAACTGGAAGACCCGTTCAGTGTGTTTCGCTGCCGCGGCATTGGCAACTGCACGGCATACTGCCCCAAAGGGCTCAACCCCATGAAAGCCATTGGTCACATCAAGGCCATGCTGTTGCGGGAGCAGGTCTGATTGCCAATAACAACTTATTGATTCAGGTTATGTAACCACGCACCAATTGACTTATCTTCAAGAAGACCGTCTGGCCAACTGATAATCTTGCGGGATACGTTTCTGCCCCGAGAATTACCAATGGCCAACGATCCCCGCAAACCTGACTGGAACCCCCGTGCAGACGAGGTTTTAACTGACCAGATCCGGGCCTACGATGCCATGCGCGCCCAATGCCCCGTTGCCTGGAGCGACTACCAGCACTGGACGTTATTCAGGCATGGCGATGTTATGCGGGTACTGGAAGACCACCAGAGGTTCAGCAGCGCAGCATCCAGCCATCTTTCGGTCCCCAATGGCATGGACCCGCCTGAACACACCCCCTATCGAAAAGTAATCGAGCCCTATTTCTCGCAACAGGCAATGAGCGAATTCGAGCCGACCTGTCGGAGCATTGCCCGCAACCTTGTCAATAGCCTGCCCGACGGTGAGCTATTCGATGTGGTCGAAAAATTCAGCAGAGCCTTTGCCCTGCAGATACAGTGCTCTTTTATGGGGTGGCCCGACTCCCTTCACGAACCATTGAAAGAATGGGTACTGAAAAATCACCAGGCCACTCTTGCCCGTGACCGGCAGGCCCTGACTGAAGTTGCCCATGAGTTTGACCGCTATATCCACGACCTGCTGGAAACCCGACGCCAGGCCGGGGCAGACGCCCCGAGAGACGTCACCATCTCGCTGATGGAAGAGACTGTCAATGGCCGCACCATGACCGATGAAGAGCTCACCAGCCTCATGCGGAACTGGACTGTCGGTGAACTGGGAACCATCAGCTCCAGCGTCTCGATTCTGCTGAGTTACCTGTCAGAACATCCGGACCTGAGGCAAAGCCTTGCCAACCATAACGTTGCGCTGCCGGATGCCATCGATGAGATACTGCGCATGGACGCACCGCTGATGTCCAACCGCCGGGTTACCACCCGGGATGTGGAAATTGGTGGAAGAAGTATTCCCGCAGGAGAGAAAATCACCATTCTGTGGGCGTCCGCCAACCGGGACGAGGAAGTCTTCGGCGATCCGGATGCGTTTTGCCCACACAAGAACCGTGACCACAGTCTGCTTTACGGAGCGGGTGTGCACGTCTGCCCGGGGGCTCCTCTGGCCAGGATGGAGCTCAGAGTCCTGATGGAGGAATTTCTTTCCGTTGTCGACACCCTGGAACCAGCGCCCGAGGTTCGGCCTGAACGGGCGGTTTTCCCAACGGGTGGCTTCAGTTACCTGCCGATGATCATCGGAAAACGTTAAGAGGGATGCCCCTATCAAGACGATGGCAGCCCTTCTATGGAAACGACTCCTATTACGAGTCAGTTCAGGTTGACTGAACAGCTTAGAGCTGGTTGTCCAGGATATAGTCCCGAAGCGCCACGGCATTGTTGTGCTCGGTATCCTTCGCAGCAAACACCAGCGTTATGCGCTCGTGCTCATCAAGCAGTTGCCGGAGTGTACTCAGATCCTCTGCGGCCTCGTCGGATTTGAGCTCTTTCAGATAGCGCTCGCAAAACTCCGACCATTTGTCCGGATCATGGTTGAACCATTTGCGCAATTCGGTAGACGGTGCCAGCCCTTTCAGCCAGTGGGCAATGTCAGCGTCTTCCTTAGCCACACCCCGGGGCCAGATACGATCCACCAGTATGCGAGGGCCATCTGAGCGGGCGGCGGTGTCGTAGGCTCTTTTCAGGCGAATCTCCATGGGCACGCTCCTGGATGGGTGCTTTAGCTTTCCAGCCTACTCCCGGATATCCAGGGTTTCAAAGAAGGACGTGAGTGAATTCTTTGCCTGTTGTTCGTCTTCCTCGCTCAGGTACCGGGCATCACTGGACGAATGCAGAGTGCACCAGATCCAGTGAAAAACCCGGTTGCTCTTTGCTGCGCTAAAGGCTAGATTCATATGAAATCCTGCAAATATCATCCGAGCCAGCTGAGTTGTACGTTTTCCCCTTCCGGAAGGTCTCTAATGGCAAATCCGGCCACGCCATAGCGTTACTTTCCTGACGCTGGGTCTGAGCGTAGGCACGACTCAGCACCAGCACCCAAACTATTTCGATTAATTCCCTTTTTCCTGGAGGTCCCTATGTCTGATTTGCCCGCTATTACCGTTGCCGAAGAAGACTACAACCGTCTTTCTGCTTTGCTGGAAAGGACCAAAGACACAACCGGCGTGGCCGAAAGCCTGGAAGATGAGCTCAGCCGAGCTGACCAGGTCCATGCCCGGCTTGCCATACCAGTATCCGTTGCAGGGAGGTGCTTCAACAAGCGCCAGAGGATCGGTGTCTGGTGTTTCACCGCGCCGCACCTGGTCAAATCGCCTGACCACTTCATCCATGCCCTGATGTTCCGGGTTCAGGCGCACAGTAGATACACCCATACGCGCCATATCCGGTAGCTCATGCATCAGGTCATAGCGTGAACCGGACAGAGTAGAAATGCCATTCAGACGAAACAGCTCCTGTGACTCCCGGGAACGCAGTTCCATACCATCCGGATGCTCGATGCAGCGGAACTCGCAATTATCCTTGGGCAGATTGTAATGGCGTGCAGTGAAACAGCGTGATGACCAGGCCAAGGGAAGAAAGCCCCAGGCGAATACTTCCGCGGGCAACTCCAGGCCTTCTTCATTCAGACACTTGATCAGTTGATCGAGGGTTTCCTTGCCCAGCTCAACCGGCAGGTTCCAGCCCTTCAGCCCCTGCTTTGCCAGCACCTTGAGTGTAGCCACATTGTAGGTGTTCATGGAGGGGCCAGTTATGAACGGAATCCTGTTCTGAATGGCCACCTGCAGGGCGCTCTGGTCATTGGCTTCCACCATGAATTCGTTCTGGTCACAGATACGGCGCAGGCGGCGCAAGTCAGCTTCGGATTCAATCAGGGTCTGGGTGGAAAGCACCACGTCTTTACCACAGGCTTTCAGGTCACGGGCCAGATCGAACCAGTCGTCAGGCTTCAGTTCCCGCCGGCGGGCGCACACGGCTTCACCCAGATAGATGGTATCCACCGGCCATTCCGCCGCCTTGCCATAGAAATCAAAAACGCTCTGCTTGGACCAGAACCACAGAATCGGGCCCAAGGATAACTTCATCATAGTCGGCTAACCCTTATTTCCATTTTCGATGGTACGCACCCAGGGTGGTCAGCCCGCCCTCTGACAGGCCCGACAAGGTATTGTTCCAGGCGGGATCAACCGTGAAAGCCTCGGGCCGGGCCTGAAGGTTATCCAGGGCCTGGCGCCAGGTGCGTGCCACATCGGCGATGTAGGAGGGGCTGCGTTGACGGCCCTCGATTTTTACGGCGCTGATGCCCAGAGATTTCAGCTCCGGAAGCAAGTCCAGCGTATTCAGGCTGACCGGCTCCTCAATGGCATGGTAGACACTGCCTTCCACCTCAAAACGGCCTTTGCACAAGGTAGGGTAACCAGCGGCCTCACCCTGGCCATAGCGGTCAATCAGTACATCGTTCAGGCGTGATTCCAGCCCCTGCGGGGTTTCCTGCCAGCGCACGGCCTTGGCCGGCGAACAGGCTCCACGGGTGTTGGGTGATTCGTCCGTAAGGTAGGAGGAAAGGTAGCACCGGCCTTCCGCCATGATGCACAGGCTGCCAAAGGCAAACACTTCCAGTTCAACCGGACTGTGCTTTGCCACGCCTCTCACCTGATCCAGGGAAAGCACACGGGGCAACACGGCACGGCGGATATCAAAGGTGTCTTTATAGAACGACAGGGCCTCGTAGCTGGTTGCGGAGCCCTGAACAGACAGGTGCCGGGGAACATGCGGGTATTTATTGGCGGCGTAATCCAGCAGGCCCATATCCGCCAGGATGATGGCGTCCACACCCAGGCCGGCGGCGCGGTCTACGGCTGCTTTCCATTGCTCCCAGCCATCCGGTTGCGGGTAGGTGTTGATGGCACAGAACACACGGCTGCCTTTGGAATGAGCATAGTCGATGCCCTCGCCGGCGCGCCTGTCATTGAAGTTCAGCCCCGCAAACTGGCGGGCATTGGTGCTGTCGCGGAAGCCGAAGTAGACGGCATCCGCACCATTGTCCACGGCAGTTTTCATTGCTGGCAGACTGCCAGCAGGGCATACGAGTTCCATGGTTTTCTCCGCTGCAAGAGTACGGCTACCATACCGCTACCCCCGCAGGAAGCGCCTTGACCTATATCAGCATGAACCAGAGAGTTCCTGTCCCTTGGCAAGTGACTGTTCGTGGGCCTCTTGCGACTGCCGCAGCGCGCTCACTCAATCAGGATGACCTCATTCGGGTAATCCGGCTCAATGGTCAGGTTCCATTTATCAAGCCCATCACGGCTGAACACGAAGGAGCCGTAATCCTGATAGACAATGGGAACCTCGTCGGCGGAGAGGCCATGGTCCAGTAGCTCCCTAACCATCCTGCCGACGCTATGCCCCATGGACAAACCACTGACCGCCATGCCTCCAGCCACCCTGCCCTTTCCGATCGCATCGCAGTGAACAGTATAGACCGGCACCGGTGAATGACTAGAAAGCCACCGGTTGACCTCATCGAACTCTATCGGATGCCCCTGGTTGTCCCCCAGCGCCCGGTACCCGGCAGCGAGGATCAGCCCATAGCCTTCGTCCTTGCTTGCAAGAACCCTGGCCTGCCAGTCCGAATAGATGCTGACGCGCGCCACATCCACTTGCAGCACCCCCCACAGGGACATGGTTTCCTGACTATCCAGGTCGATTTTAAAGAAAAGATCCGCAGTCGGGCTCCTTCCCAGTAGAACCAGCGCCTTTTCGGCTTTCAGGTTCGTCGCTTTGACCATTTCAAAAATGGCGCGTCTGATCAGGGGCCGCTCCATCACACCCGTGACATTCCTGGTTTGTCTAACCCAGGGATAATCCACCCTCAGATCACCGTTGATACCGCAGAACACCACCGGTCCCGATCGGGCCAGTTCCTGGCCAACCAGTCGGAATCCGTTGTCGTCACAGATGATCACGACTCGGGGGTTTGACTGCCGGTAGGCTGACATCGCTACCTGCGCAGCCTCTGGGAAGGCAGACTCGTGCATGGGTTTGGTGTTCATGTAATGAGTGTCGACGATGAAGTCATCACCCAATATCTCGTCGATTCCCTCGGAGATTTCCTGTACCCATGGGAAATGATCGCTGTAACTGTGAATGACCAGCACCTTCGGCCTGTCGGCCGCAAAGCTGTAGCCGGAGATGAGTGCACAGGCCAGCCAGCAGATGAGGAGACGGGGTAAATCTGAATTATTCATGGTCCCAACTCATTTTGTATCTATTCTGAGTATAGAAGCTGGGAGAGCATTTGGTGGGTTAGATACAGCGGGCATTGGTGCTGTCGCGGAAGCCGAAGTAGACGGCATCCGCGCCACTGTCCACGGCGGTTTTCAGGTCAGGCAGACTGCCAACACGAAGCACGCACCATAATTTTTGTCAACTGATCTTTGGTGTTGGTTTTTCGAAAACCCGACAGATCGAAACAAACATTTACTGGATTAAAAGCACCCTCTCCGATACTACTTAAAAATAATAGGATTGGCTGTTTTGGTGAATCAAAATAGCCGCTTACAACTCATTGACGAGACCCCTCCCCATGAACCTTGCCAGAAACCTCTCAATGCGCGGCAAGTTGCTGGCGCTTGTACTACCCGCCTTGCTTGTCATTCTCTATTTTGCCGCGGATAGCATCCGCGCCCATTATCAAACACTGCAGAGGATGGACGAGCTGAACGCCATCGTGCAGCTTGCGGAAATCGGCGCCCCCCTGACCGAAGCCCTGCAAAAAGAGCGGGGGCGATCCGCAGTTGTCATCGCCAGCGCAGCGAACACCTCACAGGCCCGAAAGGCCGCCAGCCGCCTTGCGGACCAGCGCCGCCAGACCGACTCGCACATGGCCGACTACAGGGAGCAGGTTCAAGACCTGGTCAGCGAGACCGGCCTTGATGACGCCATACTTGCGAATATCCGCGATTTCGAAAAGCAGTTGGGCAACCTGGCATCGCTTCGTCAGTCCATTGACTCGGAAAGCCTCGCCGCGAGTGACTCGGCCAAGCGCTATACCACAATGATCATGGGGTTGATTAACAGGTTACCGCTGGTTATCCACCGTTCGGCCAACGCCGATCTCACCCGCAAGGTAGTGGCCTATTCAGCACTGACCGAGGCCGCAGAGATGGCTGGCCGCGAGCGAGCCGCCGGTGCCAGCCTGATTCGTGGCGGCGAATTCGCGTTGCCGGTCGTCCAGCGGGTTGCCTCCCTGGGTGGGCAGCAGGAGGCGCTTATCCGTAACGCCCTGGCGCCGTTGGAGGACGATTCCCGGATACGCCAGACGCTGGAAGGTTTCACCATGACATCAGCCAATGCAACCCTGCAGGCCCAACGGGACACCCTTTTCAACAGCCCTTCCGGCCTGCTCACGCTGAACGCCAGCGACTGGTTTGATGCCGCCACGGGGCGCATCGAACGCCTTAGTGCCATAGGCTCGACCATGCTTGCTGAATTGCATTCTTTCTCGCTAGACAGCCTCTCCGAAGCCAGGGCCGGCCTTATTCGGGCATCGAGCATTGCAGTGACGGCAATCGTGTTGGTGCTGGTGCTGATGCTGTTGACAACCCGCACCATTAACCAACAGGTACACCACCTGCTGACAACCGTTAAATCCGCCATCGACAACAAGGATCTCACCAACAAGGTGAGTGTCACCTCAAGGGACGAACTGGGCATTATCAGTAAAGCCATCAACGAGCTGTTTCACCACTTTGGCAACGCCCTGGTGCACATTGACAAAGCCAGCGTACAACTGGCCACCGCCACGGAAGAAACCAGTTCCACCGCCGTCCAGAATGCTGACCAAGTAAGGAGCCAACAGCAACAGATTGAACAGGTTGCCGCTGCAACCGAGGAGATGTCTGCAACCTCCGAGGAAATCTCACGCAATACCCAGCAAGTCGCCGATGCGGCCAGCAGTGCAATGGAAAAGAGCAGAGCCGGCGAAGAAGTGTTGCACG
The DNA here is from genome assembly GCA_964521055.1 of uncultured Marinobacter sp. GTDB lineage: Bacteria > Pseudomonadota > Gammaproteobacteria > Pseudomonadales > Oleiphilaceae > Marinobacter. Next base: position 1,907 of record CAZFPG010000112.1, on the reverse strand, counting down.
GCAGTGTCCACAGGATTCGTTCCCTGGCCACCTCGGTGCAGGAAGTAAACGCAGTCATTGAGGAGCTTGAACGCCGCAGCATGAACATCAGCGACGTGGTGGATGTGATTCGCCAGGTGGCCGATCAGACTAACCTGCTTGCCCTCAATGCGGCCATCGAGGCCGCCCGTGCCGGTGAGCATGGCCGTGGTTTTGCCGTCGTCGCCGATGAAGTGCGAACCCTGGCCCAACAGACCCACGAATCCACCACCAAAATCGAAGACATCATCAATGGCTTCAAGGACATCACTGACAGCGCCAGCCGCTCCATCACCGCCAGCCACAAACTGGCCAATGAGACCAGCGAACAGGCGTCGGAACTGGAGCAGACGTTTGCCGATATCCTCAGCGATGTAAACAGCATCTCCGACATGGCTTCCCAGATTGCCACGGCCTCGGAAGAACAGGTGTCAGCGACGCGGGAACTTGCCGGCAGCATGGAGTCCGTCAGCGAGGCAGCCATCCTGACCCTGACCGGCTCCCAGGAAATTACCCAGGTGACCGGAGAGCAGGCGCAGCTTGCGAGGGTACTTCAGGACCTTTCCAATGAGTTCGAGGTTCCAGCGTACAGCTAAAACCACCAGACTCCCAAAAGGCGGCTGCCAGATGAGTGACGGCCCCTTTTTCGTGCTTCATTACACTAGCAACCCTATTTCTTGCCGAAGAAATCCTTGACCTGCTTTTTAGCCTCATCACGGGTGACGGCGTACCGTTCCTGTACCAGGCCCACAAGTTTTTCCTGACGCCCCTCCGCCTCCAGCAGCTCATCTTCGGTCAGTTTGCCCCAGTATTGCTTGGCCTTGCCGACCTGCTGCTTCCACTTGCCTTTCATCTCGTCTGCACTGAACAAACTCATCGCTTTATCTCCTGTGATTGTGGCTTCAGGACAAGACTAGCGCGCCGCCATCTCCTTGTCTGTTCGTTGGCACACCCAAGTGACCGGGGAGCAGGCAAGACTTGCACGCCAGCTTCAGGATCTGGCAAATGAGTTTAAGGTACCGGCCTGGAACGCCGAAACCAAAAAAAGGATAGCCAATCGGCTACCCATTTTTGTGTCTGAGCACCATCAGATGATCCGTGAGAATCGCTGGCTGGCGCCTTCTTTCCGGTACAGGTCAAAGATCTGGCAGATGGCCCGAATCAGCAGCCGGCCTGCGGGCAGAACCTGGAGCGTCTGGTCATCGTCGGCGATCAGTTCGTCACGGATCATTGGCTCCAGGCGGCGCAATTCATCCGTGAAGTAAAGATCCAGATCCTCTTCCCATTCGTTCGCGAACTGTTCACGGTCCAGCCGGAACTGACAAATGAGCTGACCGATCACCCAGCGGCGGATGCGGTCGTCACGGGTCAGGTTCACGCCTTTAGCAACGGCAAGCTGTCCGGAATCAATCGCCGCTTCCCAGGACGGCAGGTCGTGGTTGTTCTGGAAGTAAGCGTCATCGGTCTGGCCGATGGCGGACACGCCCAGGGACACCAGGTCGCAATCGGAATGGGTCGTGTAGCCCTGGAAATTCCGGTGCAGCCGGCCTTCCCGCTGGGCCACCGCCAGGCTGTCGTCCGGCTTGGCGAAATGGTCCATGCCGATGTATTCGTAACCCGCCTCCAGCAACCGGTTGATGGTGTTGTGCAGGATGGTCAGCTTCTGCTGGGGTGTGGGCAGGGTGTCCGCCAGGATCCGGGTTTGCGGGTAGAAGCGGTCCGGCAGGTGTGCGTAGCTGAAGACCGAGAGCCGGTCCGGTGACATCTCGATGACGGCTTCCAGGGTTTCGGCAAAACTCTCAGGTGTCTGATGCGGCAAGCCGTAGATCAGGTCCAGGTTGATGGAACGGAAACCGAGTCGGCGGGCTTCGTTCAGCACGGCGTCGAGC
>CAZFPG010000111.1:0-9338 GCA_964521055.1 uncultured Marinobacter sp. | reverse complement strand
GGGCGTTTCGTTGGTTTTGCCGGCAGAGACATGGGCAAGACATGCTTGCCGGCAAACGAACCGTCAAGTGCCGCGCGGGGAAGGCCGCCGCGTCAAAAGAACCGCCCGTCCTTTCGGACGGGCGGCAAGGCTGGCAGTCTTTGTGGTGGATGGGCTTACTTGAAAGCGACCGGCATCGGCGCCGCGGGCTGATGCCCGAGCTTCCAGCGCACGCCGAGCATCAGGTCGTGCGAGTGGATGTCGTCGATGTCGAGGCTCCTGTATGAGCTCGAGTTGTCGAAAGCCGTCTCCCCACCGGGCAGATCGCCGACCAACTGGCGGAGGAGCGATTCCGCAATATAACCCGATGATGGCAGCAGCTTCGCCGCCATTACTGATTCCCCCGAAAACAACAACAGTAAACAGGAGAATACAATGAGCAATGCTTCTTCACCCGCACCAGGCGGTGGCATGGATAACGCGGCAGCGGCCCGGGGGCTCTGGTCCTCGCGCTTCGCCTTCATACTGGCCGCCACCGGTTCCGCGGTCGGTCTCGGCAACATCTGGAAATTCCCCTACATCACCGGCGAGAACGGTGGTGGTGCCTTTGTTCTGGTTTACCTGCTGTGCATTGCCGCCGTTGGCCTTCCCATCATGATGGCGGAGGTTCTCATCGGCCGCCGTGGCGGCCTCAGCCCCGTCAACAGCATGCGCGCGATTACCAGTCACGAAGGCCTGAAACCGGCCTGGCGCTGGGTCGCGGGGATCGGTGTCCTGGCCGGGTTCCTGATTCTGTCTTTCTACTCTGTCATTGGTGGCTGGGCCATTTCCTATGTCGGCACGGCTGCCACCGGTCAGCTCGCGGGCCAGAGCGCCGAATCCATTGGCGCCATCTTCTCGGGCCTTCTGGGCGACCCCATGAAGCTGCTGCTGTGGCACACCGTGTTCATGGCGCTGGTGATGATCGTTGTCGCCCGCGGTGTTCGGTCCGGGCTCGAGCGTGCCGTGAGCATCCTGATGCCGGCACTGTTCGTGCTGCTGCTCATTGTGGTGGGTTACGCCATGACCACCGGCCATTTCGGAGAGGCGGTCAGCTTCCTGTTCCAGCCAGACTTCTCGAAACTCACCACCTCCGGTGTACTGGTTGCCCTTGGCCATGCCTTTTTCACCCTTAGCCTGGGCATGGGCGTGATGATGGCTTATGGCTCCTACCTTCCGAAAAACATTTCCATAGCCAAAACCTCAGTTACCGTTTCGGTGATGGACACCATGGTGGCGCTGCTGGCCGGGCTGGCGATTTTCCCGATTGTCTTTGCCAACGGTCTTGAGCCGGGCGCCGGCCCCGGACTGATATTCCAGACCCTGCCACTGGCCTTCGGCCAGATGCCCATGGGCAGCCTGTTCGGCACACTGTTCTTCGTGTTGCTGATTTTCGCCGCCTGGACGTCCGGCATCTCGCTACTGGAGCCGCTGGTGGAATGGCTGGAGGAGCAGAAAGGTATGAACCGCACCCTGAGCACGCTGGGTGCGGGCATCACCTGCTGGCTGCTGGGCATCGCCTCTATCCTGTCCCTGAACCTGTGGTCGGATGTGGCGCCGCTGGGTATGTTCGCGATGTTCGAAGGCAAGACAATCTTCGATTTGCTGGACTTCCTGACCGCCAATATCCTGTTGCCACTTGGCGGACTGTTGGTTGCTGTCTTCGTTGGCTGGTTCCTGTCCCGCAGGGCACTCGAGGAGGAACTGTCCATGTCACCAGCTGTCTTTACCGCCTGGTATCGCGTGATGCGCTATGTCACGCCGATCGCGGTGGCGATTGTGTTCATCTACAACCTGGTTTGATCCAGACAGGCGCCGGCCTCCCTTGCCGGCGCCGCCCTTCCCCCTAGTGTCCCGTCTGGTTAATTCGCTGATCTACTGAGCCACTGAGAACCTTGAGAGCAAGGCGCGATGGCGAAGGTTTGGTGGTTCCAAATGAGTCAGCGCAACGCTGCTATCAAGGTTCTCAGTGGCTCCCGGAGGGCTCGGGCCGGCTCATCAGCCAGACTGCCATCAATACGCCGTGCAATATCAGGAACGGCACCGCAACCAGCAACAAACCATTCCAATTGAACGCAGCCAGTACCGCACCGGCACTCAATGCGGCCGTTGCCTGTGAGCCAAACACCATCAGGTCGTTCAGCCCCTGAACCCGGAACCGCTCCTCATCACGGTACCCCTGTGGCAATAGCGTGGTGCCTCCCACGAACAGGAAATTCCAACCGATGCCCAGCAGAATCAGTGCTGACAGATAGTGGTGGAAACTGATGCCACTGAAAGCCAGGGCCACGCATCCAAGATAAGCCAGCAACCCCAGGCCCATCATCCGTGGTATGCCGACAACGCGAATCAGCCAGCCGCTGACCAGCGATGGCAGATACATGGCCATGATGTGAATCTGGATAACCCATTTGGCGTCTTCAAGCGGATGGTCGGCTACTTCGGTCATGCTCAGAGGTGTTGCTGTCATGATAAAGCTCATGATTGCGTATCCAATGGCAGCCGCGCTGATGGCGGCCCACACCACCGGTTGCCGCAGGATGCTGACCATGGGGCGGCCACCACCGGTAACAGTTTCCCTCACACGCTCGCCACTGGCACGGTACCCGAGTATCAGGACCAGCATGGCAAGCACCTGAACCACTCCCAGGGCAAGCCATCCACCCAGGAAAGGATATTCAGCCTGTGCACCACCACCGGCCAGCGCAATTTCCGGCCCCAGCCACGCCGCTACCAGCCCTCCCAGAAGCACTCTGGCAGCAGCAGGGCCAGCCATTTCCGGCGATACTGACTCCATGGCCGCAAAGCGGTATTGATGGACGACTGCCAGCCCTGTTCCGCCCACAACGGCAGCAGCACAGAGCAATGGAAAACTGGCAGTCCAGGCCGCCAGCGCGCCAGACACGCCCGCCAACGCCCCGGCCAGGGTCCCCAGCAGCATTACCTGCTTGCGTCCTAAACGCTCCATCAACCAGGTAGCGGGTTTGATGGCCAATACCGTGCCAACCACCACGAGCCCGACCGGCAATGTTGCCAACTCCGGAGAGGGCGCCAGCAGGCGGCCATGAATGCTTCCGATAAACACAATGAAAGGCGCTGTGCACATGGCAAGCGCCTGGGCGGCGACCAGTATCCATACATTGAGGGGCATAGGGAGGACCTATTTCTTCCTGTAAATGATCCCGGGGTGGCATTGCACCATTTCGTAGAGGTGAGGCAACCCGTTCAGCGATTCCGACGCTCCCAGTATCAGGTAGCCACCGGGATTGAGGGTGGCATGGATACGGGTCAGAATGTCCTTTTTCAGCTCTGCCGAGAAGTAGATCAGCACGTTCCGGCACATCACGATGTCAAACTTTCCGAGCATGTAGCGCTCAAGCAGGTTCAGTTCCCGGAACTCAACCATGCTTTTGATCTGGGGCCGGATCTGCCAGCTGCCGTTCACGGCGGGGGTAAAAAACTGCTTCTGCCGCTCCGGTGACAGGCCCCGGCCAATGGCAATCATCTCATACTCACCACGGCGGGCCACCTCCAGCACACTCTTGGAAATATCCGTGGCCGTGATCTTCACATCCCGGAGTTTCCCCGGGCGCTGGCGACGGAACTCCTCGATAATCATGGCTACGGAATAGGGTTCCTGGCCGGTGGAGCAGGCCGCCGACCAGATCCGCAGGGATTGTGCTCCCTTCCTGTCACCGAATTCAGGCAGCAGTTTCTCCTGCAGGATACGGAACGGGTGGTTGTCCCGGAACCACAGGGTTTCATTGGTGGTCATCGCATCGATAACCACTTCTTTCAGGCTGCTACGGCCCGAGCGCTTTACACGCTCCAGCAGGTCGCTCAGGGTGGTCAGCCTGTTCTCTTCCATGATTCTGCGCAGACGGCTTTTGACCAGGTATTGCTTGTTATCCCCGAGCAAAATACCACACGCATCCTGCAGGAACGTTTTGAAGGCCTCGTATTCCTGTGGCGTTATTTCAGCTTTCATCGAATCTCAGTATCGGGTGAGTCGGAAGTGACCGCAACATCATTGCTCGCGGTCGAGAATCTCCATGACGCGTTCCGCCAGTTCATCAGGGCTGAACTTGGCCATGAAGTCATCCGCACCTACTTTCTGCACCATGGCCTTGTTGAACACGCCACTGAGTGAAGTATGCAGCATGATATACACGTCCCTGATGGCGGGATCGTTCTTGCATCTGGTAACAAGAGTGTACCCATCCATTTCCGGCATTTCGACATCCGAAATGATCAATGACAGGTGATCCGCGGCGCGGGAACCGTCAGCCGTCATTTCCTTCAGGTAATCATAAGCCTGTTTGCCATCATTCCTGGTGATGACTTCCATACCTATCGCGGTCAGGCAGCGTTCGATCTGGCGCCTCGCCACGCTGGAGTCATCCACCACCAGCACCGGCAGGTGGCCCGGTGCCCGCTCTGCACTTCTGGTGCGTATGTCCTCGCCCACATCCTGTTCAAGCGGTGAAACCTCGGAAAGGATTTTCTCCACATCAATGATCTCGACAATCCTGTCGTCAATACGGGTTACGGCCGTCAGGTAACCGTCCTTTCCTGCGCCCTTGGGCGGCGGCAGTATGTCTTCCCAGTTCATGTTTACGATGCGGTCAACACCGCCTACAAGAAAGCCCTGGGTCTTGCGATTATATTCCGTAATGATCACAAAGCAGTTTGCTATCTCTTCCCGGGGAATACCCGGAAGCCGTATCGACATGGCAAGATCAATGATCGGAATGGTTTCGCCACGAATATGCGCCACACCGCACACCATGGACCGACTGTTCGGAATGGAGGAAAGCTTCGGGCACTGCAGCACCTCTTTAACCTTGAACACATTGATGCCATAGACCTGCTGCCCGCGCAGCCGGAACAGGAGAAGCTCCAGGCGGTTCTGCCCCACCAGCTGTGTGCGCTGATTTACACTGTCCAATACCCCTGCCATTGTTTCTTCTCCTGCTCGGAACAACCTGCCACCGAACCACGTCCTGCCGTACGGCATGGACTTTGCTTCACAGTTGTCAGGCGCCATACGGCACGAAAAATGTGCCGATTTATTGACTCTTTGGAAGGGCTTAACGGCCAGATTCGGAAATCATTAAGAATTTTCCCGAATAACGGGGCCTTGCCCGACTATTGATAGCATAGGACAAACTGCGGCGTATGCGCATCACCAATTTCGTTACCGCACTGCTAATGTCTACCATCGCAGGCACCGCTTTGGCTACCGAGACCACGGCGGAGCAAATATACTCGGCCGCCGAAACATTCCTGGATGCCTTTGCTGAAGAACAGGCCAGCGAAGGTTTTTCCGTTGTGTATGACAGCGGCAAGCTGGACGCCCGACTGTCCCTGGCCACCTGCGACAACCCGTTGGAGGTCTCTTTCAGTGGCGACCCATGGAAAACAACACAGCCCTCGCTGCTGGTTTCCTGTGAGGGTGCGCGGCCCTGGCGGATGTTCCTTCCGGTTTCCGTTACCATCACTGGCGATGCCATGGTGGCCGCCCGTACCCTTGCCAGAGGGGAAAGGCTGACGGAAAGTGCGTTGCGTACGGATTCCGTTTTGGTTAACTCCACAAGGCGCGGCGCGATTACCAGCGAAGACCAGCTCATCGGGATGCAGATGCGGCGCGGAGTCAACGCCGGCACCGTGTTCACGCCTGATTTGCTGCTTACCCCCGCGGCAATAGAGCGGGGAGATCATGTTATTATCAGCGCCCGGAGCGGTAACTTTTCAGTAAACTCCCGAGGCAAGGCGCTTGCCAGTGGCGGTATCGGTGAACAGGTTCTGGTGGAAAACCTGTCGTCTTCCCGCACCATACGGGCACGGGTAACTGCACCGGGCCAGGTCGAGATTCCCATGTAGTCCCGGTTACCATGGCAGAGGCTGGCCGTTTGCCGGCAAATCTTTGCCTCCCGCGCGGCAAATGACATACTTGTAATCACCGCCGTGTAAAAATTTACTAAAGAAATGTAAAGGCATGCCGATAGACAGGTATGAAACTCGTGGAGCCGCCCAATGCGGCTGATCAGCTAAGCAGGTAACGTTATGTCAGTTGACTTTAATGGAATAGGCCCAGGCCAGGTCAACACCCAGAAAACCACGGCCGACAAACCTTCCGGTGCCCAGAACACCCAGCCCCCCGCAGGGGAGCAGGCCAAGGCACAGGGTGCCCGGGGTGAGAATGTAAACTTGAGCAGCCAGGCAAAAGACCTGAAGCAGCTTGAGCAGAAACTGGGCAACTACCCGGAGATGGACGATGATCGCATCGAACAGATCCGCACCGCCCTGGAAGATGGCTCCTACAAGATTGATGCCGAGAAACTGGCCCAGAAAATGCTTGAGATGGATGAAAGCATTTTCGGGTGAGTAAATCATGACCGCAATCGATGAACTGAAAGATCTTCTTGCCGAGGATATCCGTCAACTGGACACACTGGCGGACATTCTTAACCAGGAAAAAGCCTACCTGTCGAGCTCCGACATCCGCAATCTTGACGCATTGACCCGCGAGAAAAACAGCTTGCTGGAACAGATCCGGGAAAGCGCGAAACGGAAAATCCGCTTGCTGGTTGCCATGGGATTCCGTCCGGAAAGCGGCGAGCCGTCACGTTTCATACGTAATGCCGGCCTGCCTGACCTGCTTGCACTCTGGCAAGACGCTGACCGCCGGCTGCGAACCTGCCAGGAAATGAATCACACCAATGGCAGGGTGATCAGCCACCTGCAGAAACGCCTTTCCCGCCTCACTGACATATTCCGTGGCGTTGCCGGACACCAGAAGCTTTACGGTGCCCAGGGCGAGCAGAAAGCGGTATCCCACAGCACCATTCTCGCCAGCGCCTGATCCAGCCGCCAGATCTACACCCACGGCTGTTAGCGGGTGTAGATTGTCATCCGGGAATCCGCATGAAAGCGGATGTTGTCGATAGCAATGTTGCCCATGGACGGCCCCTGGCTTCCGCTGACACGGATATTCTCCATGCGGATCTGTTCGATACGCTCTGGGAAAGCCATTCTGAGGCCACCGTCCGCAAGCACTTCATAACGCGGTTCATTGGCGCGGTAGTGGACCCCGGAAATGGTCAGGTCCGAATCCAGAAAGTTCAGCACAGGCACGAAGATATTGGCTGTCAGCTTCAGCCCTTCGATCACATCTGGCTCGACTTCTCCGGCGTTCCCCTGATCATCAGCCGCCCCGGCCATGGCCGAGACGTCGGCGATACGGTCCAGCAAGGATCGGTCCCCCTGCCCTGAAACACCGGCCAGCTCCTCATCATCCATTGGCGCAAGCCCCGAGTGTTTGTACATCTGGCCGGCTTCGGAAATATCCCGGGATTCACCGGCATTGTTACCCGCCGCAAAACTCACCATCGGCTGGAACGGCAGAACGACCATGGTTACCAGCGCTGCAGCATTACGGTACCGGGACTGGTGCCGCAGTACGCGGTGAAGTTCCCGTTCAGTAATCCAGCCTGACTGGACGAACACCTCCCCCAATCGCTGGCCGGTTTCCTGCTGCAGGCGCAAACCTTCGTCGAGCTGACTTTCCGAAAGATAGCCCCGGTTGACAAGCAAACGGCCAAGGCGGGATTTTTCTTCAAAACCCTGACGGATTTTCACGGTATGCCTCCACTGTGCTCTCTTTGATCGCTGTGATTGCCGTACAACCTGGCCCGGTCTGGACACGTCAGCGCCGCTGACGTGAAAAAAAGGTTAGTTGATGCTCATGATCAGCGCATGGATTGTGGCCGACCTGACCGCAGATATCTGCTAACATCCGCCATCAGGCAGCAGTCATCAGAGTATGGCAGCAAACAACACCGGAGCTAACAACGTGAGCCAGTATAGAATGACAAATCCCGTTAAACCGTTTCGATATGTGATGCAGATCGTTCTCTGTGTAACCCTGATGCTGGGGATGGGCTCGTCGCTGGCTGCCCAGGAGCGCCGGAACGACCTGCCACAGGTAATGATCGAAACCAGTGAGGGCGTGATTGAAGTGACACTGCGCCCGGATATCGCACCGGAAACCGTGGATAATTTTCTCACTTACGTAAAAGAGGGTTTCTACGAGGGCACCATCTTCCACCGTGTCATTCCCGGTTTCATGATCCAGGGGGGAGGATTCGACGAGAACCTCAACCAAAAGCAGACCCGCGACTCCGTACCCAACGAGGCCAGACCCACCGCCAAAAACCTGCGCGGCACTATTGCCATGGCCCGTACCAGTGCGCCGGACTCCGCCACCTCCCAGTTTTTCATCAACCTGACCGACAATGACTTTCTAAATGCGGGTGTTCGCGGGCCCGGTTATGCCGTGTTCGGCAAGGTCAGTGGTGGTATGGGTGTTGTGGATGCCATCGCCGGTAACGCCACCGGCCGGGCCGGTGGCATGGCTGACGTGCCGGAAGAACCCATTGTTATCCGCAGTGTGTCCCTTAGAAAGTCCGACAACGCAGCAGAATAGCGACAGAGTGGAAAGACAGTGACAACGGACATCAGGCCCCCATCCATTGAAACAGCCGACATCGAGTGGCGTGACGGTGTTCCCTGCTCCACACGTTTTGACGATATCTATTTCAGCCTTGATGACGGTCTGGAAGAAGCCCGCCACGTGTTTATCCGCCACAATCGTCTGCCTGAGCGGTTCCCGGAAGTATCTGCCGGAGGCTCCTTTGTTATTGCCGAAACGGGCTTTGGTACCGGGCTGAATTTTCTCGCTGCCTGGCAAACCTGGGAAGCCTCAAACCCGGGTGACAATGCCTGCCTGCACTTCATTTCCGCCGAGCGCTACCCCCTTACCCGCGAGAACCTCGCCCAGGCCCTGGCGATGTGGCCGGAACTCGGCGCCTACGCCGCCGAGCTGCTTGAACACTATCCGCCTCCGGTCCGGGGTGCCCACCGCCTGGTTCTGGCCAATGGGCGAGTTCGGCTGACACTGTATTTCGGAGATGTACTGGAAGCCTGGCGCGAGCTGGAGTTCCAGGCGGATGCCTGGTTCCTGGACGGTTTCGCCCCTGCCAAGAACCCCGGCATGTGGGAGGAAGCCGCCATCACGGCGCTGAGAAGCCACAGCCGCCCTGGCACCACCATGGCTACCTTTACCGCCGTTGGTGACGTGCGCAGGCTGCTGACCCAGGCGGGATTTCACATGCAGAAAACGGCTGGATTCGGACGAAAGCTGGACATGCTGACGGGGGAGCTCCCGTTGGCCGGGAATCACAGCGCCAACGAGTGCGGGACAACGCCCCGTTCCATCGCCATCAGCGGGGAGGTCATCTCCGCCAGCGGCGGGGCCG
>CAZFPG010000110.1:0-9431 GCA_964521055.1 uncultured Marinobacter sp. | reverse complement strand
CCCTGTCCATATTCAGCAAACACACCACCGCATCGCTGCCAGTCAGCTCAATTCCGCAAACAATCATAGCCATTGCCCTCTATGCCCCGGTTGCCGTCAGCCACAGCATTTCTTGAATTTGATACCGCTGCCGCAGTTGCAGAAGTCGTTGCGGGAGGGTGATTTTACCGTGGTGACCGTCCCGCCTTTATTCAGCAGAACGGTGAGCTCGGTGATGGATTCAACGGCGCCCTCGCGGGTATCAACCGAAATATTCGCGTGCAGTTTCGCTCTGGCCACCTGTGCCTCAACCTCCTGCTTGCGCGCTTCACTGGTAACCACCAGCGTTAACGGATACTTCCTGCTGCCACTCTTTTGGCTGGCGTTGGTCTGAAAGCCGCCGTAAGCGGTGTGATGCTGGCGTGCGTCCTGCCTACCCTTGAAGAAAAATTTATCTGACATGCTGATATCCTGATGGGGAGAATACCCAGGCTACTGCCGGGAGGAATCTTTTAGCACGCTTGTGGAAACGGCGATATAGGCAGATGTAATTTCAAATCCGTATTCCCGGAGCAGGTCCGGTTTCTGGTCTTATAATCATGCGCCACCTTGGGGGTGGCTCAGATGAATGTCCAGGCCAGTATCCTGGTAATCTTGTTTCCCTGCTTCATCTCTATTTCCTTTACATCAACTGCACCGAGCTTACGAATCAACTTCTTTGCAGGTTTAACATTGTCGGCTTTTGAAACCAGGCTGGTGAACCAGCGGCATTGAGTTGAATACGACTGGCTTTCCCTGATCAGCTTTTTCAGAAACAGCTGTTCGCCCCCCTTACACCAAAGCTCTGCTCCCAGCCCGCCAAAATTCAGAGTGGGGGATTCGGTTTCTGCTTTCTGTTCACCGCGGCTACGGGCAAGGTTTTTGACTTTAAGCTGGCTACCTTTCAGTGCTTCATCGGGCGAGGCATGGAAGGGCGGGTTGCATACGCTGACGTCAAAGAACTCCCCGGCTTGAATGATCCCTTCAAAGATGTGGTTTTTGTCGGGCTGCGTGCGCAGGGTGAAGCGTTCTTTGAGCGTGGGGTTGTTGGCGATAATCGTGGCGACGTTCTCAAGCGACTGGGTGTTAATGTCACTGCCGACACACTGCCAGCCGTAAATCTGGCAGGCCAGTAGTGGGTAGATTCCGTTTGCTCCGGTCCCTATGTCGAGCAGCTTGATGCTGGGCTGTTCAACCCCGGGCCCAAGCCCGGTCCCAAGCCCAAATAGATCCGCCACGTAATGTATATAGTCGGCTCTGCCCGGGATTGGAGGGCAAAGCGCACCCTCTGGAATATCCCAATCGACAATATTGTAGTATCGGTTTAATAACGCGGCGTTGAGGGTTTTTACTGCCAATGGGTCTGCGAAGTCGATGGAGAGGTTGCCATGGGCGTTCGCTTTCACATGGAGGGCTAGTGCCGGGTGGCTTCTTACAAGAGCCGGGAAATCATAGCCCTGATTGTGTAGATTCCGCGGGTGCAGGCCTTTGCGAACAGGCTTGGCTCGGCTTTTTTCACTTCGATGGAGGGTGCTCACAGTAATAGGCCCGAGGCTTGGAGTGCAATAGTAGAGTGGGTCTGGCTTGGTCCGTGATTATAATCTTAATGTATGTGATGCATGAAAACATGATGCGCAGTTGTTGTGCCCGGAGCCCAGAATGATTAAGCCTAGTTGTTACAGCTGTCGGAAAAAGTTTGAGCCGTCTGCGCTCAGGGTTTCTTACTCAAAAAACTACTGTGAGGGCTGCGGCGTTGGGCTGTTTGGTGAGGATTACTTTCTTTTCGCCAGAAAGCCCGCCCCAACTATCCAGAAGAACCTGGCTATCCATTTTGCAGTGCTTCTTTTTGGGGTTGCTTGTTTGTTGTTATGGCTTTCGACTGGCTAATGGGTGTCCCGGCCCATTGCCCCCGATTGTCTATACTTCATAGGGTGGTGCTAAAAGGAGGAACTATCATGCGGTATCTTGCGGTTGTGTTATTCACGGTTTTTTTTGCGGGCAATGCCCTTAGTGGCCAGTGCCCGACGCTGGTTAAACAGATCGATCATCAACTGCAGTCAGCGCAACTGGACATTAAGGCTGAGGCCAAGGTCAAAGAGCTTCGGGATCGGGGTGAATCGCTGCACGATCAGGGTAAACATTCCGAGGCTGAGATTGCGCTAAAAAAAGCGATCGATGAACTGGACGCTGCGTTATAAGGGATAATCGGTAGCAAAACCACACTGCCACGAAGGTCGCGACGCCGGCGAAAGCTTCAGCGTCTTGCTTTTGCCACGCTCAAGCCTGGAAATGTTGCTTTTGCTTGATGACTGGCCTGTTCTTATAAAAACCTCTCTCGCAAAGCTCAAGGAGGAGCGACGTGTTTATCAAATATTTCCTGGGCCGCAAAAAGGCACTCATTATTGGTGGAGTGATCCTGGCCATATGAACGATGTGTTAAAGCGATGAGCGCGCTGGGAGGCTGTTCGCAGCCTCTGATCAATTTCGTGGGCGCATCGTTAGATACACACGATAGTGACTCCATCATGGAGCGCCGTGGTTACGCGTTGCTACGCCTGGGGGCGGACCCGGGGTTGCCGATTGATAGTCCTGAAAAGGCGTTCCACGGCTTTGACGCTTTTGAGTTTGCTGCGTTTTTGGAGTCGCGGGATCAAGAGGTTTATGGGGAGGTCCGGAGGGAGCTTGGAGCCTGGTAGAAGGGGTGTTCAAGCTATACTGTATAGATTGGAAAGTTTATTTAAAACAATACATTTTGGTGTTTTTAGTATTTCTATAGCAAGACTTAGTAGGTTATTGAGTACTGTGCTAGCAGCATATATATGAACATTTGATTCATTTTTAGCTATACAAAAAATATCTAAAGGTTGTGCTTTGACGATACTCTATACTTGCAGTAGTATCGCTTTAAGTATATCAATTAGAGAGTAAGGTATAGTTTTAGCAAGTCTTTGGAGGGCGTATGCTGCAGCAAAAGGACAGCTTCAGAGCAACGGTAGTCAAACAGTACCGAAGGTTGGTGGATGGCACCGTCAAGGCGGCCCTGACCATTGACACGCCCCCGGAGGGCTGGGCGAGAACGGTCCGTAAGGCTTTGGGTATTCCGATTTCCATCATTAGTAAGCGTTCGGGCCTGTCGAAAGCGGAGATTTTCAGGATTGAGCGTCGGGAGGTGGATGGAAAGGTCCAACTGGATACCTTACGACGGCTGGCGCAAGCCATGGATTGCGAGTTGCACTACGCCATTGTGCCCCGGAGGAAAGTGGATGAACTGATCTCCGAAAAGGCGCACGAGGCGGCAGTCAGGATTGTCAGTGAGATGAGCACTCATATGGAGCTTGAGATGCAGGGGTTGAGTAAGCGCCAGATTGACGATCAGGTGCGGGTGGTTCAGAGCCAACTGTTGGGCATGTCGAGCCAGAGCTTCTGGAACAAGCTTGAGAGTATTGGGCGTGATTGATGATGACGATCCAGAGGGTGCCACGCCCCTCAGCCCGGATGAAAAGGAAGGCCTCAAGGCCAAGCACATCAGGACTCGTGGCGAGCTCGACGAGCTGGAACAGACCAATATTACTCAGGGCGTGATCAAGCTGCGTAAGAAAACCGGCAGGATTGACGCGGATGACGCGCTCAATGTGAGTTTTGCCTGTGACCTGCACAAGGACATGTTAGGTCGGGTCTGGACTTGGGCCGGGGAGTTTCGCCGGACCGAAAAAAACATTGGTATTGACCCGCTATTCATCTCGGTGGGACTAAGAAACCTGCTCGATGACGTCAAAGCTTGGGTGGAGTTCGAGACGTATCCTGGAATGGAAGCCACGCTGATGTTTCACCACCGTTTGGTCAAGATACACCCGTTTCCCAATGGCAATGGGCGCTTTTCGCGGATCTACGCGGAATTTGTCGGGCAAAACTTCCTTGGCATCAAACAGGTGGACTGGGGCGGAGAAACGCTGAACGTTGATGGGGATATCCGGCGTCGTTACATCGAAGCGCTGAGGAGCGCCGATGGTGGTGATTATGCACCTCTGTTCGAACTCTATACCCAGCAGAAGTAACGCGAAGGAGGCTGCCCGCCGCACTGCATGTCCTCTCTGCCATGATCCGAGCAGGCGTTTTCTCTCGCTGACGATGGCTTGGTGTTCTGTGGCCGGGAAAAATACTTCCGGGCCGGTGAGGCAGTCCCTCCAGGCAGATTTTGCTCTTAACTCGCACCGGATTCGTATATCGTTAGCCTTAGATTTTGTAAGGAGGAAAACCCTATGAGCTGGGAAGGCAAAAGCGCACCCGATTTCACACTGCAAGACCAGGAAAGTAAAAAACACTCGCTGTCGGATTATCGGGGTCAGAAAGTCCTGCTCTACTTTTACCCACGTGACGACACGCCCGGCTGTACCATCGAGGCCCAGCAATTCCGGGACCGGCTGGACGAACTCCGCAGTCATGGCGTGCAGGTGCTGGGTGTGAGCCGGGACACGGTTCGCTCACATGAGAAGTTCGCCCGGAAAGAGTCGTTGAACTTCCCGATTCTGGCGGACCCCGAAGAAGTGGTGGTCAACCAGTACGAAGTGCTCAAACAGAAAAACATGTACGGTAAACAGGTGATGTCCGTGAATCGGGAGTCGTTCCTGATTGATGAACAGGGTGTGATTCTGCGCCATTACGACAAGGTCAAACCGGCAGAGCATGTGCAGGAAATATTGGATGACCTGACGTAATTAAAAACTGCATCAGGGGGATGTAGTTGCCCTGGTTGCCATATCTGGCCTCATTCAGGAATGGAGAGAGCAAGGGGGCCTTTCGGGCTCAGCAATTGCAGTGAAACGATCTGCCCACGTCGAAGGGGTTGGTTTTGAGGCGGGTGGAGCCTATGCTCATCACACATATTTCTCTTCCTGGGGTCCCTTTATGAGTCTGGCTATCGCACTGCATGTGCTCTCTGCCGTGATTTGGGTTGGCGGTATGTTTTTCGCCTACATGGCCATGCGGCCGGCGGTGGTCGAGGTGATTGAGGCGTCGCAGCGGGGCGTACTCTGGTGTCATACCCTGTCCCGGTTTTTCCGGTGGGTCTGGGCGGCTGTGATCCTGTTGCTGGTGACCGGTTACTGGATGATCTTCAGTGTATTTGGTGGCATGGCGGGTGCTGGCTGGCATATCCATGCCATGCAGGGGCTGGGGATTGTGATGATTCTGCTGTATTGCCACGTCTATTTTGCCCCCTTCCGGCGGCTGAAGCAGGCCGTTGCCAACCAGGATCCTCAGGAAGGCGGGCGCCAGGTGGGACAGATCCGCAAGCTGGTGGGCACCAACCTGATTCTTGGGCTGATTGTGGTGGCGATCGGTGCCAGCGGCCGGTA
Organism: uncultured Marinobacter sp.; assembly: GCA_964521055.1. Classification (GTDB taxonomy): domain Bacteria; phylum Pseudomonadota; class Gammaproteobacteria; order Pseudomonadales; family Oleiphilaceae; genus Marinobacter. Next base: position 4,059 of record CAZFPG010000110.1, on the reverse strand, counting down.
TCTGTAAGCCCGCTGGAGAACGAGGGCGGTCATGGGTGTTTCACACGGTCGATGATCTCACACAGCGCATCCAACCCATCCGTCAGCGCAGCCGGCCCGGGTTGAAGGATCAGGGGTGACTTGATCTCGTAGAGCTGATTGTTCGCTACGGCGGGAATAGCTTTCCAACCGGGTCGCTCGGCTACCTGGTCAGGGCGGAACTTACGCCCGCACCAGGAACCGATGATGATGTCCGGTTTGCGGTTCACTACCTCATTGGGGTTCTCGATAATGCGCTCCTCCGCGCCAATGGCGTAGAGGGTCTCCGTGGTTTCTTCGGTAAGGCAGACGATGCGTTGGGGATAATTCATTGCATTACTATACCAGCATGCCCTGCCGGATGTGGCCGCTACATCTTCAGTTGCAAAGGCTTACTTGCGGGGTTTACCGAAAAGGTCTCGCAACTCATTCTTTGCAGCCTCAAGGCGTTCTCTTTGCTCTGCGGAAAGTTGTTTGCCTGCCCGGTTGATGTAAAACGTCAGCATCGACATGGCTGACCGGTAAGGATCGGACTTCCGGCGATTGCTCTCTTCGGCAGACTTCTTCAGGGAGCGGGCGATTTCCCGTGGATCTTCCAGGGCGAATACGCCGCGTTCAAGGCTCAGAGCATCACTGGATTCCGTTACCTTCTGCGACCAGCGTTCAGATTTAGCCAAAACCTACCTCCAGTCGTGTGGCAAGAAGTACACTGCAACCATATCAAGTGAAGGGCGTTACACAAGAGGGAAGTGCATTGAATCAGAAAGGATTGCTCACCGCCTGGAATGACACCAAGGGGTTTGGTTTCATTGCTCCAGAGGGCGGTGGTGAGCGGGTGTTCGCCCATATCAGCAGTTATGCAGGCCGGGGCAGGCCAGTTGCTGATCGCAAGGTGACTTACAGCCTCATCAAGGACGATCAGGGCCGGCCAAGGGCAGGGCGTTTCCAGTATGCCGGAACGGCAAAGGTTGGCGCCAGCTTTGCTCCGGGAGTCTGGGTGGCCGCTGTTGTTGTGCTGGTGTTTTTCAGCAGTCTGGCTGGCCTGTTCCATCAAGGTTATCTGCCGGTCTCGATCCTGGCTGCCTACGGCGGGGTGAGTCTGGTGTTGTTTGCGATGTACTGGATCGACAAACGGGCGGCCCAGCGGGGTGCCCAGCGCACCGCTGAGAAAACGCTGCATCTCTTCGAGCTTTGCTGTGGCTGGCCTGGAGCGCTTTTGGCCCAACAGGTTTTTCGGCATAAGACGCGGAAGGGTAGCTACCAGTTCGTTTTCTGGCTGGCGGTGCTGGCCAATCTGGGCGCTCTGGGTTGGCTGCTTCTGGCTCCGGAGGCGATGACTTGGCGACAACAATTGGGCTTTGATTTGTCGAGGTCTTTGTGGCCGCTTGATTTTTATTGATCTGCCCCGATTGTTCAAACCAGCAAACATTCAGAGGCAGATTGATAATGACCGACATTCGACACCTCGTGTGTCCCCATTGCCACAAAGTGAATCGTGTGCCCGCCGAAAAGCTGTCATCCGGTGGCAATTGCGGTGCCTGCAAAAAGCCGCTTTGGCCGGAGCAGGTTCTGGAGCTGGGGGAGCAGAGTCTCAGTGCCCATACAGCACGCAGTGATGTGCCGGTACTGGTGGATTTCTGGGCCAGCTGGTGCGGGCCCTGCAAAGCGATGGCGCCTCAGTTCGAGCAGGCTGCAAAAGCCTGGCGGGGTAAAGTGTGCTTTGCCAAGCTGAATACCGAACAATCGCCCGGGCCGGCCAGTCAGTTTGGTATTCGGTAACCTCTATCTTCGGCAGATTCACGATATCACCATGCTCAATCTGCTGCGTTTTTAAATGAGCAGGCTGCCACAGTAATCGCACCACTGCCGTTGTTGCGGATTTAGAGGCGTCTGTCGTTAGTGTAGTTTCCATTTCTGAAACTCCCTGTTGTGGTTTCCAAAAAAGAAACAAGGATGTTTTGTGCATGTAATTTCAAGGAAGCCGTTCAACGCTCCAGCCATGCCGAATATTATCGGCTGACTGAGAAATACCGTCGCTATCGGGAGTAAGGCCTATGGTATCGCCTGCTGTTGATCAGATCAGAGATGCGTTGGCCCAGTTGCCTTTCCTGGCTCACATAGAGACACCGGATGACTATGAGCAGGCGCTGGAGTTAATGGATCAGTTAGTGGACGACTATGACTCCAATAAACCGCTAATTGAGATTCTGGCCGTCAGTATTGAGCGCTGGGAGGACCACGCTGAAGAGTTTTCCGATTTTAATGCCGCGGTTGCTGGAACAGACCGGGGTATTGCTGTGCTTAAAACCCTGATGGCTCAACATGGTTTCGGGGTTGCTGACCTGCCAGAACTGGGTTCAAAGGGCAACGTGAGCAAGATTCTCAGCGGCGCTGATGGTAAAAAACTGTCCCGCAAACATATTGAAGCTTTCTGCAAGCGGTTTGGCCTTTCTCCGGCGCTGTTTTTCTGAAGTCCTCTCCTGTAGTCAACGCCATTGCTCGTTATAATGGCGTACCTTTAACCGTCGCAGAGAACCCTATGCCAATCGAAAAGAATCAGGTAGTCCTGTTTCACTACGCCGTCCGTGATGAACAGGGCAACGAAGTTGAAAACTCCCGTGGCGGCGAGCCGAACGCCTACCTGCATGGCCATGGCGGCATTATTAAAGGGCTGGAAGAAGCCCTGGAAGGTCGCGAGGCCGGCGATACGTTCAGCGCTACCGTCACGCCGGATAAAGCCTATGGTCCGCGCAAGGCCGATGCCGTGCAGCGGGTGCCGATCAAGCATTTGACGGGTGCCAAACGCTGGAAACCGGGCATGATCGCCCAGGTGCAAACCGAGCAGGGCCCGCGCCATGTGGTCGTCGCCAAGGTCGGCCACAAGTTTGCCGATGTCGACACCAACCATCCGATGGCCGGTAAAACCCTGACCTTCGATATCGAAGTCATCGAAGTGCGGGATGCCGATGCGGAAGAGATCGCACATGGCCACGCCCATGGGCCGGGTGGGCATCATTGAACGATTAAGCCCTGCAAGATGAATGCGCCTTTCACGCTGCGGCCTTACCAGCAGGAAGCGGTCGATGCCACGCTGAACCATTTCCGCCAATCCGATGAGCCTGCCGTCATCGTGCTGCCAACCGGCGCCGGTAAAAGCCTGGTCATTGCCGAGCTGGCCCGTCTTGCCCGGCGCAAGATTCTGGTGCTCACCCACGTCAAAGAGCTGGTGGAGCAGAATCACGCCAAATACCAGAGTTATGGGTTAACCGGCGGCATCTTTTCCGCCGGGCTGAAACGCAAGGAAAACCGGCACCAGGTGACCTTCGCCAGTGTGCAGTCCGTGTCGGCGAATCTGGATCAGTTCAAAGATGAGTACTCGTTGGTCATCATCGATGAGTGCCATCGGGTCAGCGGTGATGACACCAGTCAGTATCAAAGGATCATTGAGCTGCTGCGGCAACAGAATGACGCCCTCAAAGTACTCGGACTTACCGCCACACCCTATCGTCTGGCCATGGGCTGGATCTATCGCTACCACTACCGGGGCTTTGTTCGCGGCTCTAGTGAAGAGCAGGATAAGCCCTTCCAGCATTGCATTTACGAACTGCCGTTGAGCTACATGATCAATCGGGGGTATCTCACCCGGCCGGAGCTGGTGAACGCGGCGGTGGCGCAATACGATTTCTCCGCGCTGCCTCAGGATCGCTTTGGCGAATACGCCGAGAAAGACGTCAACCAGCTGCTGAGTAAACACAAGCGTGTGACCCGTGCCATCATTGAGCAGGTGATGGAGCTGGCCGCTGAGCGCAAGGGGGTGATGATCTTTGCGGCAACGGTGTCTCATGCCCGGGAGATCACCGGCTATCTGCCGGAACACCAGACCGCCCTGGTAACTGGCGCGACCGATCTGAATGAACGGGCGTTGCTGATTCAGCGCTTCAAACAGCGGCAGTTGAGGTATCTGGTGAATGTGTCCGTGCTCACAACGGGCTTTGATGCGCCCCATGTGGACTTTATCGCCATTCTTCGTCCTACCCAGTC
>CAZFPG010000109.1:0-9447 GCA_964521055.1 uncultured Marinobacter sp. | reverse complement strand
GCCCATTAACAGCAGCATCATGGGTTCGAACAGCCCCACGATGGCCGCAATTTTCGACTGCAGGGTGTTCTCCTGCATGGATGCTGTCCGCTCCAGCATGCTGTCCAGTTCGCCGCTGGCCTCGCCGCTGGCAATCATGTGCAGCATCATTGGAGGGAAATACCCGGTCTGGTCCAGTGAGCGATGCAGGGAACCGCCCTCGCTCACCTTCCTGGCCGCGTCCCTCAGTTCCTGGCGCAGGTAATCATTGGACAGTACCTCGCCTGCAATTCGCATGGCGTCCACCAGGGGCACACCACTGGTGGTCAGGATGCTGAGCGTGCTGGCATAACGGGCAGTATTCACACCGCGAACCATGCCGGCAAACAAAGGCATGTTCAGCAGGCTTTTATGGAACCGCATGCGGAATCCGGGCTTGCGCAGGGACCACCGGAATGCAGCGATGCCGGCAACAATGAGTATGAACAGGTAGACACCAAAATTGGCAAGAAAATCCGACACCGCCAGCATCGCCGACGTCAGCGCCGGCAGCTCCTGCCCCTGTTTCACGAAAACCTCAATAATGTCCGGCACCACGTAGGTCAGCAGGAATATCACGATAGCGATGGCGACCACACTGAGAATAATCGGGTAAATCGCTGCAAGCTGGATCTTCTGCCGTGACTCCTGCCGTGCCTCGGTGTAATCCGCCAGCCGGTTGAGTACCAGGTCAAGGTGCCCGGCGTGCTCACCCGCAGCCACCGTGGAGCGATACAAACGCGGGAAGGCGCGGGGAAACTCACCCAGGCTGTCGGCCAGGCTGTAGCCCTCCATGACTTTTGCCCGTATGGCAATCAGCATGCTCCGGATCCGCGGTTTTGAAGTCTGCTGGGCTGCCGCGGACAGGGACTGTTCAATGGGAATCCCCGACTGGATCAGTGTCGCCAGTTGCCGTGTCACCAGTGCAAGATCGGCCGTTGCAAGGCCACCACGGCTGCTCAGAGGATTTTGGCGGGTCTGTTTTTCGGTGGCCGGTTCCACGGCCAGAGGCGTCAGACCTTTTTCACGCAGCTGCTGGCGTACGGCCCTCGGTGCGTCAGCTTCTACGACACCCTGTTTCTGTTTGCCACGGCTATCAAGGGCCTTGTATTCGAACGCTGGCATGAATCTACTTGCTCCGGTGGGTCACGCGAAGGACCTCTTCGACCGTGGTTACCCCATCCAGGATCTTCTGAACACCATCGGCGTGGATACTCGGGCCGTGCAGCCTGGCTTCATGCTCCAGATCAAGCTCCCCTGCCCGCTTGTGGATCAGGGAGCTGATTTCTTCGTTCACCTCAACCACTTCATAGATACCGATACGGCCACGGTAGCCCAGATCGTTGCAATGCTCGCAGCCTTTGGCACGGTAGATGGTGGGCGGGTTGTCCGCATCCTGCTGCAGGAACTCGCAGTGCTCTGCACTGGGCTCGTAGGGCTCGCGGCAGTCCTTGCAGAGCACACGCACCAGGCGCTGGGCGACGATACCCACCAGGCTGGAAGAGATCAGGAACGGCTCGATCCCCATATCCATCAAACGGGTAATGGCCCCCACCGCGGTGTTGGTGTGCAGGGTGGACAGAACAAGGTGGCCGGTCAAACTGGCCTGTACCGCGATCTCGGCGGTTTCCAGGTCCCGGATCTCACCAATCATCACCACGTCCGGATCCTGGCGCAGGATCGCACGCAGGCCCCTGGCGAAGGTCATGTCCACCTTGGTGTTGACCTGGGTCTGTCCGATTCCCGGCAGGTTGTACTCGATGGGATCTTCAACCGTGAGGATATTGCGGCTACGGTCGTTAATTTCCTGCAGCGAGGCGTAAAGCGTCGTCGACTTACCGGAACCGGTGGGGCCAGTTACCAGCAGGATGCCATAGGGACGATAGATCAGCTTGCGCAGTACCTTCAGATCCCCGGCCGCCATACCCAGGGACTCCAGGCGAATATTGCCGGCCTGCTTGTCCAGCAGGCGCAGCACCACCCGCTCACCACTGGAAGACGGCATGGTCGATACCCGGATGTCCACTTCCCGGCCGGCAACACGCAGCGCAATGCGGCCGTCCTGGGGAACGCGCTTTTCAGCAATGTCCAGTTTGGCCATGACCTTGATACGGGACACCAGCAGCGGCGCCAGGGCACGTTTTGGCTGGACCACTTCCCGTAACACCCCGTCCACGCGGAAGCGAACCACCAGGCGGGTTTCATAGGTTTCGATATGCACATCCGAGGCGCTGGACTTGACCGCCTCGGTCAGGATTGCGTTGATCAGGCGGATAATGGGGGCATCGTCTTCCTGCTCCAGCAGGTCTTCGGTTTCCGGAACCGAGTCTGCCAGGGAGGCCAGGTCCATATCATCGCCGATGCCTTCCACCATTTGCATGGCTTCGGCAGAGTCATTCTGATAAGCCGCGTTCAGGGCGGCATCAAATCTCGCAGGCTCAATGGTGGAAAACCTTGCGCGACCGCCGCTGATACGGTTGGCCTCAGCCAATGCCGAATGGCCGGCGCCCGGTCGCACCAGGATGACCGGCTCGTCTTCATCATCACGGGTCAGGATTACGCCATTGCGTTTGGCGAACGTGAAGGGAAGACGGCCCAGCGGAGCATCCTGCGCCTGAAGTTCTGTGTCTGTATCCACGGTCGTCCTCATTTTGTTGCCGGGGCCGGAAGGCGAGCGCTCCAGAATCCCTTTTTATTCAATTAATTCAGAAAGGCTACCATAGGATATGGAACCGCTGAATAACTCTATACACTATACTGCCAATAAAACGTTGCAGTCTGATAACCTGTGAGCCTTTTGCCGGCTCTCACCAGCTCTTTTTCGGGACAATCCATGCTTTTAACCAGCTCGAGGTTACCACTGTTACTCGCCACCGTCGCAGGCATTACCATGATCACTGTGACAGCCTGGCAAGGATATCGTTTCTGGCAGAACGAAACCGATACAACCGCAACCACCTCCCCTTCAGTGAACGACCGCACAGCGGCCAATGTCCCGCAGGAGCCCGACGTCAATCTGGCCTCTCTTGACCTGTTCGGCAAACCCGGCGAAACGCAGAACCAGCCCGAACCTGACACCGAGAACCTGCCGGAAACCAACCTCCGGCTGTTCCTCAGGGGTGTGCTTGCGGCCTCGGGCGATTTTCCCGGCAGCGCACTGATTGAAGACGACAAGAGCCAGACCGAAGCCTACCTTGTTGGCGACGAACTGCCCGGTGATGCCATCCTTCGATCGGTTCGCGCCAACCGTATCATTATCGAAAGGAGTGGCAAGCTCGAGAACCTGTATTTTCCGGAGGACGAAGATCGTTCCGGCGTCTCCCTGGCATCCAGTCAAACGTCGCGGGAGGAGGGAGAAACGCAGCCGCAGGTACAGCCCGTCAACACAGACCAGTCGTCCTCATCAAATACCAGTGGAAACAGTGAACAGCGCCGGGAAGAGATCCGTAAGCGGCTGGAGCAGCTTCGTGAACGCCTGAGAAACAACAACTGAGGACACCCATGGAGACGGCCGTACTGATTCCCCGAAGCCGCTGCTCCCTGCTCTCCATGTTCCTGATGGTTACCACGCTGACGGTGGCCGCCTTTGAGCTGGGCGGGCGGTTAATGGACTACGTCCGGGCCGAATTCGGAGATGAAGCCCACAGCCGCCTGGAAACCTGGCAGAACCTCCACAACATGGCTGCAAACGCCCCTGTCGACCGGCAGCTCCGGCTGGTCAATTCGTTCTTCAACCGTGCCCGTTTCGTGACCGACATGGAACACTGGGGCGAGGAAGATTACTGGGCAACACCCGTTGAGCTGCTGACCACCAACGGCGGTGACTGCGAAGATTTTTCCATCGCCAAGTACCTGACCCTGAAGTCCATGGGTGTACCCGATGAACAGTTGCGCATTGTCTATGTCAAAGCCCTGGAGCTGAACCAGGCCCACATGGTCCTTGCCTGGTACCCGGAACCGGACGCGGACCCGCTGATTCTTGATAATCTCATCAACGACATCAAACCCGCATCCCAGCGCCCGGATCTTGAACCAGTGTACAGCTTCAACGGCGATGGTCTGTGGCTCAATCGCTCGGGGGGCGACAAGCGTATTGGCGAAGCTGAGAAACTGTCCCACTGGCAGAACCTTAATAACCGGCTTATCGAGAGCCTCCGGTGACGCCATAGGACACAACACTTGTCGCCAGGTGACATAGCCCGGGCAGCAAATGCCGGTACAATCCCGGGCATATCGACACCACGGAAAAAAGGATTGTCACTATGCGACGCTGGAACGGCTGGGGTGATGACCAGTTCAACCTTGAACTACCCGATGGCGGGCGCCAGTTCCTCGAAAAACGCATCGGCACCGCGACACCACTGGTCGACACTTCCCTGGAAGCGGCCTGTGCAAAGGTGCCCGTCAGCCGTTTGCCGGAGCATCCTGACGTTGTCACAAACCCGGAAGACCGGGTACGGCATGCCCGCGGCCAGAGCCTTGCTGACTGGCTTGCCATGCGCAGTGGTGATTTCGGTGTATTCCCTGACGGCGTGGCCTATCCGGAGTCGTCCCGGGACGTTAAGAACCTGCTGCGCTTTGCAGCAGACCACGGCATTTCACTCATACCATACGGCGGCGGCACCAGTGTTGCCGGCCATATCAATCCGGTTGCCGGCGCAACGCCTGTGCTCACCGTTGACATGGGGCGCATGAACCGGCTGATTGACCTGGACCGGGAAAGCCAGATTGCCACCTTCGGTGCCGGCATCCCCGGCCCCCTGGTGGAATCCCAGTTGCGGGCCATGGGCTACACCCTTGGCCACTTTCCCCAGTCGTTCGAGCTCTCCACCATTGGCGGCTGGGTGGCAAGCCGCTCCAGCGGCCAGCAGTCTTTGCGCTATGGTCGCATTGAACAGCTGTTCGCCGGTGGCCGTATCGAAACACTCCAGGGCACGCTGGAGATCCCTACCATGCCTGCCTCCAGTGCCGGCCCCGATATCCGCGAGATGATTCTGGGGTCGGAAGGTCGCATCGGCCTGATCACGGAAGTCAAAGTGCGTGTAACCCCCCTGCCCGCCCATGAAAGCTTCCACGTGGTGTTTTTCCCCTCCTGGGACAAGGCGCGGACTGCCTGCCGTAAACTGGTGCAGAATCGCACCCAGCTTTCCATGCTGCGCCTGAGCAATGCCACGGAAACCGAGACGCAGCTGGCCCTGGCCGGCCACCCCGGGCTGATCGGCATGTTGGAGTCCTACCTGTCACTTCGGGGCACAAAAGACGGCAAGTGCATGATGACCTTCGGCGTCACCGGCAGCAAACGCCAGTGCAGCAACGCGCTTAAGGAAACCCGCACAATCTGTGGCGAATACGACGGGGTCTACACCGGCAGGAAACTCGGCGACAAATGGGCCGCCAAACGCTTCACCATGCCCTACCTGAGGGAGGCTCTGTGGGAACTGGGCTATGCGGTAGACACCCTGGAAACGGCAACCGACTGGGACAATGTGAATAATCTCTTAAAGCTGATTGAAGAAAACCTTCGTAACAAGCTGAATGAAAAGGACGAATCAGTTCACGTCTTCACGCATCTTTCGCATTTCTACAGCCAGGGGTGCAGCATTTATACCACCTATGTGTTCCGCGTTGCGGACTGTTATGACGAAACCCTGGCCCGGTGGAAAGCCCTGAAAGACAGCACGTCAGCCGTAATCGTCAACAACCGCGGCACCATCAGCCACCAGCATGGAGTCGGCAAGGACCACGCGCCCTTCCTGCCAGTGGAGAAAGGCGAACTGGGCATGCTGGCCATTGGCTCCCTGTGCCGCACATTTGACCCGGCCGGCCTGTTAAATCCAAAAACCCTGGTTGAATAACAATGCCACTGAACCGTGCGCAGAAACTGGAGCGGATCCAGACCGACAATCCCGACTTTGACGTAGTGGTCATTGGTGGCGGCATTACCGGTGCCGGCGTTGCCCGGGAAGCGGCCGGCAGCGGACTGCGGACACTGCTGGTGGAACAGAATGATTTCTCCTGGGGCACCTCCAGCCGGTCGTCAAAGATGGTTCACGGTGGCCTGCGCTACCTTGGGAGCGGCCAATACAACCTGACAAAGGACGCGGTAACCGAACGGGAACGGCTGATGGCGGAGGCACCGGGGCTGATCGACCCACTGCGCTTCGTTATGCCCCATTACCGCAAGCAGTTTCCCGGCCCGCGTCTGTTCCAGATATTGCTACGGGTTTACGACCGAATAGCGCGCCATTCGTCCCGACAGCGCCTGTCCCCTGCAGAAACCCTGCAGTGGGTCCCGGGCCTGGCAACCGAAAACCTGGTGGCCGCCAGCGGTTTTACCGATGCGGTCACTGATGATTCCCGGCTTGTGCAGCGAGTCATTGAAGAAGCTGAGGTGGACGGCGCCCTGTGCCTCAATTACCTGCAGGCGGACGCAGTTGTTCGCGACGGAGGCAGTTCTGCCGTGACCGGCGTCCGCCTCCGGGAAACCAGCATTGACGGCCAGCCATTCACCGTTAACACCCGACTGGTGATCAACGCTACCGGCGCATGGGCGCAGGCTCTTCAACAGGCAACTAACGATGGCACCCGCATAAGACCACTCCGTGGCAGCCACCTGGTGCTGCCGTTCAGCCGACTGCCGGTGTCCTGCTCGGTCTCCCTGTTCCATCCGCGGGACCGGCGGCCTGTCTTTGCCTTTCCCTGGCAGGGCACAACAGTGCTGGGCACCACCGACCTTGACCATGAAGGAAGCCTTTCCCGGGAGCCGTCCATGACCCGGGAAGAACTGGAGTACCTGCTGCAGATCTCGGATACGCTGTTCCCTGGCAGCGGCATTACCGCGAACGATGTCATTGCCACCTGGGCTGGTATTCGCCCCGTCGTCAGTGAGACCGGAACAGACGCAAAACGACTCAGACCCTCCCAGGAAAACCGCGAACATGTCATCTGGTCTGACAACGGGCTGATCAGCATTGCCGGCGGCAAGCTCACCACCTTCCGGCTGATAGCGCGGGAAGTTCTGGAACGAGCGCGAGACCTGATGCCGGGCTTCTCGCTCAGGGATAACGACACGCCCGTCTTTACTCCGGCCCCATCACAGCTGCAGCGGCCACAGAGCATCAGCCATCGCAACTGGGAGCGCCTGCGGGGTTTCTACGGGCCCGCCACGGGAGAGGTCCTGAATGCCGGCTCCCATGACACGGTTGCCCGGACAGACACCCTATGGGCGGAACTGGCGTGGGCTGCCGCCAATACCGACATTGTTCACCTGGACGACTTGTTGCTTCGCCGCACACGGTTGGGTCTGATCCTGCCATCGGGTGGCCAGGCCCTGCTGCCGGAGATTCGCCGGGTGTGCCAACCCATACTGGGCTGGGACGATGACGCCTGGGACCGTGAGCAGTGCCGGTATCTTGATATCTGGCAAAGCAGTTATTCCCTCCCGGCAATGAATGGCGATTCGGCATGACCCCGAAAGAACCGCTGATTCTGGCCATCGACAACGGCACCCAGAGTGTTCGCGCCCTGCTTTTTGATACCCGAGGCAACCTGGTGGGCAAAGGCAAGCAGGACATAGAGCCCTACTTTTCCGTGCAACCCGGCTGGGCCGAACAGCACCCGGAATACTTCTGGGAAGCTCTGGGCGGGGCATGCAACCTCCTGTGGCAAAGCACAAGCGCAAGGCCAGATCAGGTTGCCGGTGTGACCGTGACCACCCAGCGGGGCACAGTCATTAACCTGGACCGCAATGGCACCCCCTTGCGACCGGCCATCATCTGGCTTGACCAGCGTCATGCCAAGGTGGATGGCCCCGTACCCGGTCCCTGGGGCTGGCTGTTCAAACTGCTTCGCCTGGAACCGACCATCGACCGTTTTCGCGAGAAGACCCAGGCCAACTGGATTGCCCAGAACCAGCCGGACGTCTGGTCCGAAACACGCCATTTCCTGCTCCTGTCCGGTTACCTGAATTACCGCCTGACGGGGCAGTTCAGGGACTCCGTCGGCAGCCAGGTAGGCTATATCCCCTTTGATTACAAACGCCATCAATGGGCCGGCAAACGTGATTTCAAATGGCAGACCATGCCGGTAACGCCCGAGATGTTGCCGGAACTGATCAAACCCGGCGACAGAATTGGCAACCTGACAGCAGAAGCCGCCACTCTCCTTGGCCTTCCCAAGGCATTACCGGTCATCGCAGCAGCATCCGACAAGGCCTGTGAGATTCTTGGCTCCGGCGGCCTCAGCCCGGACATCGGCTGCATGAGCTACGGCACCACAGCCACCATCAACACCACCAGCAGGCGCTACATCGAGCCGGTGCGGACGATGCCGCCCTATCCGTCAGCCCTGCCCGGCCATTATTCCACCGAAGTAATGATCTACCGGGGCTTCTGGATGGTGAGCTGGTTCAAACGCGAATTCGGCTTGCGGGAACAGAAGCTGGCAGAACAGAAAGGCATTGAACCGGAAGCGTTGTTCGACGAACTGGTCCGGGCGGTACCGCCTGGCTCCATGGGGCTGATGCTGCAACCCTATTGGTCGCCGGGAGTACGCCAGCCAGGGCCGGAAGCAAAAGGCTCCATCATCGGCTTTGGCGATGTTCACACCCGTTCACATATCTACCGTGCCATCCTGGAAGGGCTTGCGTACGCGCTGCGGGAAGGCAAGGAGCGCATCGAGAAACGCAGCGGCATCCCCATCCGCAAATTACGAGTGGCCGGGGGCGGCTCCCAGAGCGATGCGGCCATGCAACTGACCGCTGACGTCTTCGGGTTGCCTGCCGAACGTCCCCATACCTACGAAACCTCCGGCCTGGGTGCCGCCATCGATGCCGCCGTAGGCCTGGGGCTGCACCCGGATTTTGAAACCGCGGTAGGCGCCATGACCCGCGTGGGTGATGTGTTCCACCCCCGTGAAGAAACCCGACAGCTGTACGATCGGCTTTACCGGGAGGTGTATCTGAGGATGTACCCGCAACTGCAGCCGCTGTATCGGAAAATAAGGGACATTACCGGCTATCCCGAATAACAGCGGTTAGCCCAAGATTCTCTTGAATTTAACCGCCAGTCCGGTAAAACTCTGAACCTGCTACAACAACAATTCCCTGGTTCCGCCCCAGCGCATTAAGGCACGCCCGATGTCAGTCACAGACTACCTGATACCTTATGATTTTTCGCCGGTGACAATACTGAGCTTCGTACTCGTGCTGGGGTTCTATGGCTACGGGCTGCTTGGAATGCCCGAGCAGGATCGGCCCGGCAGTGGCCGGATACTGGTGTTCGTGGTCGGGGTCATGATGTGCTATGCCGTCATGCAGACCCGGTTTGATTATTACTCCCAGTACATGTTCTTTGTTCACCGGGGCCAGCACCTGATCCTTCACCACCTGGGGCCGTTCCTGATTGCGCTTTCCAATCCCCTGCCGGTGAT
>CAZFPG010000108.1:0-9499 GCA_964521055.1 uncultured Marinobacter sp. | reverse complement strand
CGGACACGAATTAACGGAAGGACGCCAGAACCATGAAAGCTGTTCGCAACTTGGCTATTGCCATTGTCGGCCTGATTATCCTTGCCATTACTGCCCTGGCCATCGCCATCGCCGTTATTGACCCCAACACTTACAAGCCGCAGATCGAGAAGGTGGTTGAAAACAGCACCAACCTCGACCTGATTCTGGCGGGAGACATCGGCTGGTCGTTCATTCCGCTGGGGCTGGAACTCAATAACGTTGAGGCGACACTGGAGGATGAGCGGCTTGTTCGCCTCGACCAACTGGTGGCAAAAGTGAGCTTCTGGTCCCTGGTGACTATGTCGCCCCGGGTAGACACCTTTGTGCTGAACGGACTGGATGCCAACCTGTCCGTTGACGAAGAAGGCACCGGTAACTGGACACGGATCATGCCGGAAGGCGAGGCGCAGCCGGAGCAGGAAGAAGAGCCAGCACCGGAGCAAACCGCCGACGAGGGCACCGGTGACAGCGAACCGCTGAACTTCAATGTGCAAAGCGTGGAAATCACCAATGCGCGGGTTCACTACGAGGATAAAGGCACAGGCCAGGCCTTTACCCTGGAAGACTTCACCGTTAATGCCAGTGAAATCACCCTGGGCTCCAGCTTCCCGTTGAACGTGGCCTTCCGCTTTGCCACCAACCAGCCACAGTTTGAGGTAGAGGGCGACATCAGCGCCCGCCTCGCGGCCAACGAAGCACTGAATGAGTTTGGTGTCTCCGATCTTAAGGCTATCTTTGACATGAACGGAGAACCCTTCGGCGGAGAATCCGTTCGCGCCGAACTGGCCGGCTCCCTGGAGGCCAATCTGGAAAACGAAACCGCAACCCTCAGTGGCTTTACCGCCAGCCTGGCGGACCTGAAACTGAACACAGATCTTTCTGTGAACGGTTTCGGTGACAAGCCCAGACTTGAGGGCAGCCTGAGCATTGACGAGTTCTCCCTGAAAGCTCTGCTTGCGGCCCTTGGCCAGCCGGCTATTGAAACCGAAGACCCTGACGTGATGAAAGCAGTTGCTTTCTCCACCAACATTGGGGGCCCTGCCGGTACCGTGGAACTGAGCGCCCTGACCATTAGCCTGGACGACACCACATTCAAGGGCGATGCGAGCTATGGCCTCGCCAACGGCGCCATTGGCCTTGAACTGCAGGGCGACGCGATCAACGCGGACCGCTACCTCCCGCCTGCCAGTGATGAAGAGCAGGCAGCTGAGGAGGAGGCGCCCCAGGGCGGCGGCACTGCAGAGGAAGGCGACCTGCTGCCACTGGAGACCCTGCGCTCACTGGTGCTGGACATCAACCTCGGGCTGGGCGAACTGATCGTGAGTAATCTCACCATCAACGACATCGAGTCTGTAATCACTGCACGTGACGGGCTGCTGAAAGTGGAAGACTTCAGCGGCAAGCTCTATGACGGCTCATTCGGCGCCAATGTCACCCTGGATGCACGCTCTGATACTCCCCAGTGGACCATTACCAAGAACATCAGGAACGTTCAGACACTTCCCCTGCTGACCGATCTGGCCGAAGTGGACCTGCTCTCCGGCGGTGCCAACATGGATGTGAACGTGAAAACCACTGGCAACCGTATCTCTGCCCTCCGCAGCAACGCCAATGGCGAGATCAACTTCAACCTGGCCGAGGGCGAGTTCACCCAGATGAACCTTACCCGCATGGCCTGCCAGGGAATTGCCATGGTCAACCAGGAGAGCCTGAGCACGTCCGACTGGGGGACCAGCACCCCGTTCAATGACATGAAGGGCACCCTCCGGATCGACGGTAACACCCTGAACAACACGGATCTGGTAGCCGCCCTCGCAGGCATGCGGCTGGAAGGTGACGGCACTGTGGACCTGGCCGCCTCAAACCTTGATTACGAAATCGGCCTGCGGATTGTAGGCGAGATACACCGCGACGAAGCCTGCAGGGTAACCGAATACGTGGAAGACGTCGTTATTCCCGTTGAGTGCCGTGGCGACTTTTCCGAAGACCCTGCCGGCCTGTGTTCCTTCGACGGTTCCCGCTTCCGTGACACCCTGAAAACCATTGCAGCCAATGCCGCGCGCAAGAAGGTCAGCGAAGAAACCGACCGGGCAAAAGAGAAAGCCGAGGAAAAAGCCCGTAAGGAAATCGACGAGCGCCTGGGTGAAGACGGTGAAAAAGTCAAAGATGCACTGAAGGGCATTTTCGGTAAATGACTGACAGCTTTGCCCACAGACTATTGGCCTGGTACGACGAAAACGGCAGGCACGACCTGCCCTGGCACCATGACCGGAACCCATACCGCGTGTGGGTTTCGGAAATCATGCTGCAGCAGACCCAGGTAACCACCGTTATCCCCTACTTCGAAGCCTTCATGCAGCGCTTTCCGGATGTGGAAGCGCTGGCCGCTGCACCGGTGGACGATGTGCTCAGCCACTGGTCCGGCCTGGGCTACTACGCCCGTGCCCGCAACCTGCAGAAGGCTGCCCGGCAAGTGGTTGAGAACCACAACGGGCAATTCCCGGAAGACCTGGAACAGCTGCAGGCCCTGCCCGGCATCGGCCGCTCCACCGCTGCGGCCATCCTCGCCCAGGCCTACCAACAGCGGGCCGCCATACTGGACGGCAACGTAAAACGGGTGCTGGCCCGCTACCACGCCATTGCCGGCTGGCCCGGCAAAACCAGTGTGCTGAACCAGCTATGGGAACGCGCAGAGGAGCACACGCCCGACGAACGCATCCGCGACTACACCCAGGCTATCATGGACCTGGGCGCCATGGTCTGCAGCCGCAGCCGCCCAGCCTGCGAAAGCTGCCCCCTACGGGGTGGATGCGAAGCCTACGCAAAGGGCGAGACCAGCCTCTACCCCGGCTCCAAACCCAAAAAAGCCAAGCCGGAGAAAACCACCTGGATGGTGATACTGGAAGACCACGAAGGGCGCATCCTGCTGGAACGCAGGCCACCCAGCGGCATATGGGGCGGGCTCTGGAGCCTGCCGGAACTGGACCCTACCTACAGCCCCGAGGAGCTGCCAGACGCCTGCGAACAGGCCTTCGGCTTCAACTGCGGTGAACCGGAACTCACCAGCGGCTTCCGACACACTTTCAGCCACTACCACCTGCATATTCAGCCGGCACGGCTGACTGTTCACAGCTCCGCACAGGTCAAAGACGCAGAAAACCACCAGTGGATACACCGGGATCAGGCCCTCACCCTGGGCCTGCCCGCCCCCATCCGCACCCTACTGACCGCACCGGAACAATCCGTGCTGCTGTGATCTGCTATCATCCCTGCAGATTCCGCAATACGACCTCCAAACAGGAGCAGACATGAGCCGAACAGTATTCTGTCGCAAATACCAGGAAGAACTCGAAGGCCTGGACTTCCCCCCCATGCCGGGCAAGAAAGGCGAAGACATCTACGAGAACATAAGCAAGAAAGCCTGGGAAGAATGGCAGGCCCAGCAGACCATGCTGATCAACGAAAAGCACCTGAGCCTGATGGATCCCAATACCCGCAAGTACCTGCAGGCGCAGATGGAACGCTTCTTCAACAACGAGCCGTTCGACAAGGCCGAAGGGTATGTGCCGCCGGAGAAGTAGGCACACCCAACCTGCGGAAGCGCCTATTAAAATTTTCCCGGAACAGCCTTGACTCAGGCAACCTAAACCGGTTTAATAGCGCCCCGTTGCACAGCAGTACCGCAACGCGCCCGGATAGCTCAGTCGGTAGAGCAGGGGATTGAAAATCCCCGTGTCGGTGGTTCGATTCCGCCTCCGGGCACCACGAATTCAATGACTTAGCCCGCTTCTAGCGGGCTTTGTTGTTTCTGGTGTCCACGAAGTGTCAACGAAGCTTTTAGCACTTCTTGACCACGTGACCCTGTTTTAGGTCCAGCAAGAATTGGAAAGATCCGGCTTAGTTGAGCTAAACGCACGAGCGCACCATCCTGCATAGATATTGATAAGGCCAGCTCGCATACATATGCAGACTTATCATCCACTTAGTTTGAATGCATAAAACATCATAAAGAGCTCTTTTTGCAGCCAGGAGTTGCTACCTATGTCTTGTTGGCACTCTTGCCCAGTGACTGGGCATACTCCACGTCATAAGCATCGGTGGCTTGCATTTCGCTCATCAACCACTCCTTGAAGGCATTCATACCCGAGGTTAAAGGACGGTGCTTCTGATAGACGAGATAAAAAGCTCTGTGCGTATCAAGCGGAATATTGAACGGCACTACCAGATCCCCTGCACTGATTTCCCTGGACGTTAGTGTCGGGTCAGCCAGAGCTACACCCAGGTTTTCCTGTGCGGCCGCGGTGGTTAGCTGACCACTGGATAACTGAAGGCTGTCCCTTGGTGTAATAAACTCTACACCTGCCAATTGTAACCAGTTTTCCCACTCCCATTTGCGTTTTCCAACATAGATCAATGTGTGATGGCGCAGGTCTTCCGGAACCTCCAAAGGAAACTTGCCATTTAAAAGCTTCGGACTACACACAGGCACCAGCATAACTTTCTGCAGAAAGTGAACCTCGATGTCATCCCATTCGCCGTGCCCATAGTAGACCGCCATATCGGTGCTCGACCGATTGAAATCGAGCAACCCCATAGAAGCGTTTATCTGAAGCTCGACATCCGGATACAGTTCCCGAAAACGAGACATCCGTGGCATTAGCCACCTAGTCAGGAAATTGGGTGCCACACTAATCTGAACTACATTGGTTTCCTTATTCGTTGCCAATCGGTGAGTCGCCATCTCAATCTCATCCAGCGCGTGCTTGACGGACATCAGATACTGCTCCCCAGATGGCGTCAGCTCAACCTTCCGCTTGCTACGGCTGAACAATGTTACCCCTAAATATTCTTCAAGCGTTTTAATCTGGTGACTAACGGCAGAAGCGGTCACGGATAACTCTTCTGCCGCAGCCGCAAAACTGGTTTTTCTGGCAGAGACCTCAAACATTCTCAACGCATTAAGAGGAGGAAGACGACGCATAGGCATTACCACTTATGATGAATTATTCTCATCATTATGATTAGAAAGGATCGCTTTTCCAATTGCCGCAACCTCAGTAGCATAGCCAATATACAAACTTATAGACGCCACCTGAGAGGATCACACCATGGCTAAACAATATTCAACTATGCCGAGCAGAGCCGAAATTGATCACTACATAAAACTAGCCAAAGCAGAACGCAACCAATACATCGCGGACAAGACCGCTGCCTTGGTGGAAAGCTTCAAAGCTGTTTTTCGCTCTCGGTTTCAGATTGCGGCTTCTAAACAGTCCCCGAGCCATTAATTGATCTGGTCCCCGTGATGCATGGCCGGCTAAGGCTCAGCCTTCCAGCCAGCTCCCGGAATAGGACCTAATACGGGGTGAGAGTCAGTCGATGGGGTTACCGGCTGGGAAAACTCCAATCAGCGATGCTGATGAAAACGAGGATATCTATTCTCCGACAGCCTCAGCAGAGGATGCTGCCACAGACGCTTTCAATACCTCCCAGCCGGATTCAATATGCTTTCTCATTGCAAGAACCGCAGCTGAAGCATCTCGAGCGCAGATAGCCTCCAATATTTCCTCGTGTTCTTCTATCGCCCTGTTGCTCCTTCCGATTGACATGTTAATAAGGTCAAACGGATAGCGTGCCCAAAGAATCTGAACGAAATGGAGAGTGTGAGGCATATCAGCAATGTCATACATTTTTCTGTGCAAACGATAGTTCACGCCGCGCGCCAACGCGGGATCACCACTCGCAAATGCTTCTTCAAACTCTTTTTCTAACGCTCTCAGAGCTTCGATGTCTTTGGATGTCGCTTTTTCAACCGCCCCCTGAACCAGTTTCGCTTCAAGAAGCAGCCTAAGCTGGAGGATTTCCTCCGATGCCGCCGCGTCAAAAGGAACAATAGAAGCACCTCGGTATGAGTCTCGCTTGATGTACCCCTCTGCCTCGAGGATCTTTAGAGCCTCGCGAACAGGTGTAATGCTGAGACTAAGCCGTTCAGCAATCTCCGCCTGCTTTAACCTTGACCCCCTCGGGTACACACCGGAAATAATTCCCTCGCGCAAGTAGTCAGCGACTCGTTCCTCTTTGGTTCTATAATCCATCATCATAGGAGATTACGGCTTTGCATTGGTGACAGTGAATTGGTCAATAGTACCATTGGAGCCAATTTTGCTCAGGAAAACCTAGAAACTCTATACGTAACACCTCTAAGAGACAAGAACTGCGAGTTACCGAACTCGAATCAACGTTCAATTAAAATGAAAATCGTCTCCCAAACGAAGGCGGCGTCTGTGAAGTCAATGCTGAGTCTCTATCTATCAGGATAATCCCGGCGTTGACGGCCTACATACAGCTGCCGCGGACGTCCAATCTTGAAGTCCCCATCGACCATCTCATTCCAATGTGAGATCCAGCCGATGGTGCGTGCGACGGCAAAAACAACCGTAAACATATTCGTTGGTATCCCCATAGCTCGAAGGATGATGCCAGAGTAGAAGTCAACATTCGGATAAAGTTTTCGCTGGATAAAATACTCGTCCTCCAACGCGATCTGCTCTACCCTTTTTGCTATGCGCAACGTTGGATCATCAGGATTTCCTAACTCGGCCAATACCTGGTCGCAGGTTTCCTTCATCACTTTGGCGCGGGGATCGAAGCTACTGTACACGCGGTGGCCAAATCCCATTAATCGGAAAGGATCATTCTTATCCTTTGCCCGATCAATGAACCGCTGGATATTCGCCTCGGAGTCGTCGCCAATTTGCTCCAGCATATCGAGAACGGCTTCATTAGCTCCGCCATGCGCGGGTCCCCACAAAGCGGCGATACCTGCGCTAATGCATGCGAATGGGTTTGCGCCAGTAGACCCCGCTAAACGCACGGTGGAGGTTGAAGCATTCTGCTCGTGGTCGGCATGTAACATGAGGATTCGGTCGAGAGCCCTGGCGAAAACGGGATTTACCTCATATTTCTCGCATGGAGTACTGAACATCATGTGGAGAAAATTCTCCGCATAATTGAGATTATTCAGCGGCTGACTGAAGGGCTGGCCAAGTGCATATTTGTAGGACATCGCGGCAATTGTCGGCATCTTCGCGACGAGCCGGATTGCACTTATCTGTCGATCTTCAGCGTTAGTATTGTCCATGTGATCATGGTAAAAGGCAGCCAGCCCGCCTACCACTCCACAGAGTATCGCCATCGGGTGTGCGTCACGCCGAAATCCTTGAAAGAAATTCGCGATCTGGTTATGCACCATTGTGTGGTTCAGGATACGTGCCTCGAACCGGCTATACTCCTCAGGCGTCGGTAGTTCCCCAAGCAGCAACAGGTAGCAGAGTTCAATATAGTTGGATTGTGCAGCAAGCTGCTCAATGGGATACCCACGGTGCAATAACACGCCCCTGTCCCCATCAATGAAAGTGATTGCAGACTCGCAGGCAGCCGTGGAAATAAATCCAGGATCGTAAGTAAACACTCCCTCGCCGACCAAAGCCCTCACGTCGATCACGTCATGCCCTACTGACCCGGCATAGACTGGCAAATCAATGACGGTATCCGGTCCAGTCAAAACCAGCTTTGCTGTTCTCTTTGCCATCGAAGGGTCCCCATACAGTTCCTACTAACTTCTCCAGCATGCAGAAGTCGAGCGGTTTATGATTCAAGGGCCGAAGGTCGAAAGCCCTAAACAGAGTCTTTCGCCTCGCCCAAACGAAGTAGATTTAGTCGCGCTTGGGGGCCCAAACATGA
This sequence comes from uncultured Marinobacter sp., assembly GCA_964521055.1. Classification (GTDB taxonomy): domain Bacteria; phylum Pseudomonadota; class Gammaproteobacteria; order Pseudomonadales; family Oleiphilaceae; genus Marinobacter. Next base: position 1,735 of record CAZFPG010000108.1, on the reverse strand, counting down.
TCACGGTCTTCTGGAACTGAGACCGCGTGCGTTTCTACAAGGTGCGCGCATGCCTTCTCGTCAAATCCAAGCTGACTCAAAAGCTCAGCGGTATGTTGGCCAAGATGGGGAGGAGCATCACCTGCTTCGAGGCTCCCGTCGCCAGGGAATTCCGGAACATCAAACGCCAAACCGCCAAACTCGAGAGAGCGTAATTTTCCTGGGTGCCTTGCTTGCGGAGCCTCTAACACCCTTTCCAGTGGAAGCACCTCTGTGTATCCAACACCTGCACTCTTCAGCTTCTCAACAGCGGCGTCAAATTTTAGTCCGCCGATTGCTCTCCTCACCGCAGCTTCCACGCGTTCGCGCTGTTTTTTGCGCTCCCTGAGTCCCAGAAGCTCTTTTTCGTCTGCCTCCGGCATCGAGAGGCCTTGGGATAGTTTTCTCCAATGAGCATCGGTCAGGATCAAGAGATATATCCAACGGCCGTCTTCTGTCTGATAGGCGCCGTAGCCAGGCATCGCGAATTCACCGCCCGCCTCTTTTTCCGGGCGGCCAAGAAGCTGAGTCTTGAGTTGAACCCCAGCCAGATCCCGAGCAGCGATATGCAGGCCTGTCTCATACAAGCCGATTTCGATGTATCGCTCTTCTGGTGTCGGGGCCGGATTAAGCATCGTGGAGAGCACGCGAATTACACCATAGGCGCCGGCAAACTGGTCATGATAAGAAGGCCCCAAGCGGCTCGGACGACCGTCAATTCGGTGATCGTCCATCACACCAGTCGCAGCTTCGGCAACGGGGTTGGTCGCAAGATCATCATGTTGAGGCCCTTCTGCGTAACCTCGAATATGACAGTAAATAAGGTCCGGATTATCCTTGGCAAGGTCATCTACTGTTATTCCAAGTTTTCGGGTGGCCGCGGGAGATAGATTATGGATAACCACATCCGCCGTCGCCGCAAGCTTATGAAAGACCGCTTGCCCCTCTGCTGACGTCAAATCGATGGCCAGACTTTTCTTGCCGTGATTGTAGGCAATGAAGGTACCACTTGGCCCGCCACGCACCAGTGCTCTGGTGGTGTCCCCGGTAGGGGGTTCAACCTTGATAATTTCCGCACCCAATTGTGAAAGAATGTGGGTTGCGAAGGGAGCGGCGATCATTGTTCCAAGCTCAATGACTCTGCGACCGGAAAGAGGTTTGTGACTCATGATTTTAGACCTCACTGCTATTTAGAATGTTTTTGTTCATTACCTTGATGGCGACTAAACCTGAAATCAGAAAATGACTTCTCGATTCTCCAAATCTTCTCGCTGCCCAGAACTCAGACCCAGGAGCTCTCCATAAACATAGCTCTCATCCTGTCCCAATTCGGGCGTTCCCCTGCGGATTCCGATGTCCTTGGTTTTGCTGAATCGTGCGGGAGGCCCGACTGCAAATCGCTTATCGACGGCTGGGCTCTCCACGGCAGCAAGCGCGCCTCGCTGACGCAGGTGGGGGTCATCTGCGATCTCCTGCATATTCCAGGAAGCATGCGCACATACACCCACGCTCTGCAGTCGTTTCGCTGTTGACTCTGCGCCGACCTTTCGGAGCCATTCTGTTATTAGCGTATTGAGTGATTGTCGGTTTCGACGCCGGGCCACCGCAGTGGCGTAGCGAGGATCACTGGCAGCGCCAGGTGTTCCGATCACGCCCAGCAATGCTCGCCACTCCCGATCATTGCGCACCGCAATCGTCAGCCAGCGGTCCGTGTTGG
>CAZFPG010000107.1:0-9516 GCA_964521055.1 uncultured Marinobacter sp. | reverse complement strand
TGCCGTCTATGTAAGCGCTGGCAGCACCGAAGTTCTCACCAGAGCGATACAGGTAGCTGTTGGCACCGTCTGAGTATGTCAGTGTACCCTGGATGGTAATCATGTCAGTCAGCGCCATTTTCAGGGAGCCGAAAGTCGCGAAACCCATAGAGCTTTCGTCTGTGCTTCCGTCATCGTAGCCAACCTGATGTGCAAGTACGGCTGCTGCATAGGACAGGCCGCCCTGGGAGTCTTCCAGACGTGCAGTGATAGCCGGCATGCTATCTTTCGTATCCGTGCCGTCCTGGAAGGAGTTCTGTGGTTGCTCCAGAGAGAACGACAGTGGACCGGTGGTGTAACGAGCCTGAGCTACACGACCCTGGAGGCCGGCAAGGCCTGGCAGTGAGTCGAAATCCAGAGTTGAGGTGTTACCCACAAAGCTGCTGAAGTTGGACCAGGTCTGGCCCATCAGGACGCCATTGTATTCACCGAAAGCATGGCGAAGACGAAGGGTGCCGCCGCGGAAGTCACCTTCAACGGTCATCTTCACACCTTCGGGAGAGGTAGTCGCGAAGCCAATACGGCTTTGGACAGCGTCCGCGCCGAAGTGACCGTCAGCAGCGTCGTCGTTGCCGGCAAGACCGGCGTAGGAACCTGAGCGGGTGCTCAGTGCCTGGTCGCTATCAATGTCGTAGCTTGCATTCAAGCGAGCATAACCGTATATGCTTGACTCGTAACCGCCAGCGTCAAAGCTGACCGCGTTTGCTTGGGCAGCTACCCCCAGAATTGCTACCGCAGCCGTTGATCGAATTGCCATTCTCAGTTTGTTGCTTTGCATCTTTGTTGTCTCCACACATTATTTTTGTTGGACCCACTTCAAAGTAGTTACGAATCCATGACATTTCAAATAAATTCTTGCATAAATTAGACGAATGTCTATACAACGAAATCGGTGGGTTAGGGGAACTTTTTGAGGATTGTGTTTATTTCCGCCCCCCAGTAGGGCAGAACATCGGTTATTTCCGGCTTTGCGTACCTATCTTTCATGACGAAAAATTTTCAGATTCTTGATTCGGCCACCTTCGCCTTTCTCGATATCGAGACCACTGGTGGCAACCATTCCCACGACCGCATCACCGAGATTGGCATCCGGTTCTGGCGGGCGGGGCGGGTTGTGGGCGAGTGGCAGACCCTGATCAATCCGGAAACCCGTATTTCCTCCTTTATTCAGAGCCTGACCGGCATCTCCAATGCCATGGTTGCGGAGGCTCCGGTGTTTGCGGACATTGCCGGTGAACTGGAGGACCAGCTCAAGGACACCATCTTTGTCGCCCATAATGCCCGCTTTGATTACGGCTTTATCAAGGCCGAGTTCCGGCGGCTGGGGTTGCTGTTCTCGGCGAAGGTGCTTTGCACCGTCAAACTCTCCCGCAAGCTATATCCTGGCTTCCGGCGCCATAACATGGATGCGCTGATCGAGCGCCACGGGCTTGCCCGGGTTCAGCGCCATCGGGCCATGGGGGATGTGTCCGCCATGATGGCCTTTTTCGAGCATGCGCTTGCAGAAAAAAGCGCAGCCGCCATGGAGACTGCCGTTGCCGAACTGCTCCAGCGGCCGAGTATTCCCTCGAACCTGCCTGTGGACGTGTTGCAGGATCTTCCAAGGGGGCCGGGGGTCTACCGTTTCTATGGCGAAAACGACGTGCTTCTGTACGTAGGTAAAAGTACTAACATTGCCCAGAGAGTGGCCTCCCACTTCTCCGGGGACCACAATTCCAGCCGCGGCGTTCGCATGTCCGAAAGCCTGCGGCGGGTGGACTGGACAGAAACCGCTGGCGAGCTGGGCGCGTTACTGCTTGAATTAAAGCAGATAAAGCAATTGAAGCCGTTGTTCAATCGCCGCTCCCGGGCCGCCAAGAACCTGGTGAGTATCGAGCTTGTGGAGAATGCCGACGGCTACCTCCAGGCCCGGCTGGTTCGTGAAGTCGAGCCTCACCGCCTGGGTGATTACTTCGGGCTGTTCCGCAGCAAGAAGGAAGCGGAAAAGGCGCTCAGTGGTATTGCCGCGAAGAATGACCTTTGTAACAAGCTGCTGGGGCTGGAGCCGGAACACGAGGGGCCCTGCTTCCAGCGTACCCTCGGCCGCTGCAAGGGCGCCTGCGACGGCGGCGAGGATGTGGTGAAGTACAACCTGCGGGTGCAGATTGCCTTTCACGGCCTGCGCCTGAAGACCTGGCCCTGGAAAGGGCCGGTAGCAGTGTTCGAGCACAATGCAGACACCGGCCGGACCGACATTCTGGTGGTGTATAACTGGATGCATGTGGCCACGTTGCACGATGAGCAGGAGTTGCAGGAGCTATCGCTGCGGGGGCAGGCGGTGAATTTTGACCTGGATTCCTACAAGCTGGTGGTCAAGACCCTGATGGGGCAGGATGGGCGTTCGCTGAAAGTGGTTGAGCTGGATGCGATAGGCCTGCCGGATGTGCACATGCCCTGAGAGGCGTATGATTAAATGTACCGTTTCATGTTTTTGCCTGAGAGAAACCGATGAACAGAGAACCTGTCAGCCGTGAACTATTCGATGAGGTAATGGTGCCCAACTACGCACCGGGGGCCGTGATTCCCGTAAAGGGGGAAGGCTCCCACGTATGGGACCAGGAAGGAAAGGAGTATATCGATCTCGCGGGTGGTATTGCGGTGACCTGTCTGGGGCACTCCCACCCCGGGCTGGTAAGTGCGCTGATGGAGCAGGCCGAGAAACTCTGGCACCTGTCCAACGTGATGACCAACGAGCCGGCGTTGCGGCTGGCGAAGACCCTGTGCGATCTTACCTTTGCCGAGCGGGTATTCTTTGCCAACTCCGGCGGTGAGGCCAACGAGGCCGCCTTCAAGCTTGCCCGTCGCTACGCCTGGGAGCATTTCGGGCCGCAAAAGAACGAGATCATCGCGTTCAGGAACTCCTTCCACGGTCGCACCCTCTTCACCGTCAGTGTGGGCGGCCAGCCAAAATACCTTGAGGGGTTCGAACCGGCTCCAGGGGGAATTCACCACGCAGATTTCAACGACCTGGAATCGGTGAAAAAACTGATCTCCAAAGACAGAACCTGCGCCGTGGTGGTGGAACCCATTCAGGGCGAAGGTGGTGTTATGCCCGGTGACGCGGAGTTCCTTAAGGGCCTGCGCAAACTGTGCGACGAAAATAATGCGCTGCTGGTGTTTGATGAAGTCCAGTCCGGGGTGGGCCGTACCGGCCACCTCTACGCCTACCAGATGTATGACGTGACGCCGGACATTCTCTCCACGGCCAAAGGCTTGGGTGGGGGCTTCCCGGTGGCGGCCATGCTCACCACGGAGAAAGTCGCCAGGAGCCTGGGTGTTGGCACCCACGGCAGCACCTACGGGGGCAATGCCCTGGCCTGCGCCGTTGCTCAGCGGGTGATCGATACGGTCAGCCAGCCGGATATCCTCAAGGGGGTAGCCACCCGTTCTGACAAGTTGCGCAAGGGCATGATGGATATCGGTGAACGTTACGGCATTTTCAGTGAAGTTCGTGGCTCGGGCCTGTTGTTGGGGTGCGTATTGACGGAAGAGTGGAAAGGCAAGGCCAAGGAATTCCTCAATGCCGGCCTGGCGGAAGGTGTGATGGTACTGATTGCCGGCCCTAATGTGGTGCGGCTGGCGCCGTCGCTCATTATTCCCGAGCCCGACATTGACGAAGCGCTGGCCCGGTTTGAAGCCGGTGTCAAAAAGGTTTGCGGGCAGTAAATATTGCAGACATCAACCATGGGAGCCGCCTATGTGGCTGGTACGTCCGGCTCAGCCGGGTGACCTGAAAGATATACTCGACATCGCCGGGGGGCAGGGCCCCCGGATGTCCTCCACATTGCCCAAGAGAGAAGAGGCACTGGCCCTCAAGATTGATCAGTCGACGCGCTCTTTCGCCCGTATGAACAGGGCCGATGAGTCCCAGCGGTTCCTGTTTGTGCTGGAAGATACCAGTAGCGGACATGTGCATGGTGTATCCGGCATTGATGCCCGTGCGGGTAACGGACAACCGTTCTACAACTACCGCAGGGACGCCCTCATCCACGCCTCCCACGAACTGGGCATTTCACGGCGGGTGGAGGTTCTTTATCCTTCCCATGCACTTACCGACCAAACCCTGCTGTGTTCCTTTACCATCAAGCCGGAGCTGCGTGGTTCGGATGCCTTCGAGCTTTTGTCCCGGGCCAGAATGCTGTTTATTGCCGCCAACCGTCACCTGTTCACCGACCACATTGTTGTGGAAATACAGGGTGTGCAGACGGAGAACGGTGAGGTGCCTTTCTGGGACAGCCTGGGCCGGCATTTTTTCAACATGGATTTTGAAACAGCAGACCAGCACTCCGGAACGCTGAGCAAAACCTTTATCGCCGAGCTCATGCCGCCCAATCCTATTTACGTCACGCTGCTGAGCAAGGCCGCCCGTGAAGCGCTGGGCCAGCCACACCAGCAGACCAAGGCAACCTTCGAACTGCTGCAGCACGAGGGGTTCCGCGGCGGATGTTACCTGGATATTTTCGACGCCGGCCCGGTACTTGAAGCCCGTACCGATGCGCTCAAGTCCGTTGTCACCAGCCACCCGAAAACACTGCACGCAGCCAACAGTGATGACGGTGAGCGGTGCCTGATTTCCGGCGGTGAGGGTGAAGGCTTCCGTTGCACGCTGACGACACTGACCGAGAGCCTGGGTGACGAGGTCAAGGTGCCGCTGAAAACCTGGAAGTGTCTGGGCCGGAACTCCGGTGACGACGTAAGGATCACACCGTTATGAACAGGGCGATCGCACACAGGAGGCCGGTATGTTGTTGATCCGACCTTTACAGGAGAACGATCTGGACGCCCTTTATGCCATGGCGCAGGGAGCAGGCAAGGGCCTGACTACCTTGCCGGCAGACCGGGAGCTGTTGCAGAAAAAAATCACCCGTACCCGGGAGACGTTTAACCAGCGCTGCGCCCCGGAGGCAGGGCTTTACCTGTTTGCCCTGGAAGACACCGAGCTGGAGCGGTGCGTGGGGATCAGCGGCATCCAGGCCCGGGTGGGGCTGGACGAGGTGTTCTACAATTACCGCTTGAGCGTGACCGTCAATGCCTCCCGCGAGCTTGGCGTGCATGTGCGTACGCCGACACTGCATCTGTCCAACGACATGACCGACACCACCGAGATCTGCTCGTTGCTGCTGTCCGCCTCTCACCGTGGTGGCGGTACGGGGCTGCTACTGTCCCGCTGCCGCTTCATGTACCTGGACGACTTCCGCAAGCATTTTTCCGAGAAGGTGTTTGCCGAGATGCGGGGTGTGTCCGACGAGAATGGCCAGAGCCCCCTGTGGGATGCCCTGGGAAGCCAGTTCTTTGATATGGAGTTCAGCGAAGCCGACATGCTCTCGGGCCTTGGCAACAAGTCGTTTATCGCCGAACTGATGCCGAAATACCCCATATACCTGCCCATGTTGCCGGATGCCGCCCGCGCAGTGATTGGTCGTGTGCACGAGAACACCGCACCGGCGCTGAGGATGCTTCAGGCGGAAGGGTTCAACTTCAACGGCATGGTGGACATCTTCGACGGCGGCCCGGTGGTGGAAGCGTTCATCCATAACATCCGCACTGTGCGTGAGGGCATCAACCGCCATGTGATGATCCGCAAGAAACCACTGGATATGAATGTGCCAGCAGAGGAGCAGGTGATGATATCCAACCGATCGTTCCGGGACTTTCGGGTAACCACCATACCGGCCGAGTGCATCGGGCTCGATACTGTCAGTATACCGGCTGAAGTGGCCGAGGCGCTGGAAGTTGAATCCGGGGACCTTGTGCGGCTGGCTCGTTTGAAAGATACCGGAAGGAGGTAATGACCATGGCAAACCTGACAGGCCAACTGTTTATTGACGGACTCTGGCTGGAAGGCCACGGGGATCCGTTTGAATCCCTCCAGCCGGTTACCGGCGATACAGTCTGGGATGGCTGCAGTGCCAGTATTGAGGATGTAGACGCCGCCGTACGCGAGGCCCGCAACGCCTTTGTGGACTGGCGCAAACGCCCGTTCAGCGAGCGCCAGGCTGTGGTTGAAAAGTTTGGCAAGCTGTTGGAAGAGCACAAGGAGGAACTGGCGCACCAGATCGGCTCGGAAACCGGCAAACCCCTGTGGGAATCCCGCACGGAAGTGGCGGCAATGATTGGCAAGATCGGAATATCCGTCAGCGCCTACCACGATCGCACCGGCCACTCAGAGAACGATGTTGCTGGTGGTCACGCCGTGTTGCGGCACCGGCCCCACGGCGTGGTGGCAGTGTTCGGCCCCTATAATTTCCCGGGGCATCTGCCCAACGGCCATATTGTGCCTGCCTTGCTGGCGGGCAACACCGTGGTATTCAAACCCAGTGAACTGACCCCCGGCGTTGCCGAGATGACGGTAAAGCTGTGGGAGAGGGCCGGCATCCCTTCCGGCGTGATGAATCTGGTTCATGGGGCTGCCGCAACTGGCAAATCCCTGTCCGCTCACCCTGGTGTGGACGGACTCTTCTTTACCGGCAGTTCCACCGTCGGGCACCTTCTGCACAAGCAGTTCGGCGGCCAGCCTGAAAAGATCCTGGCACTGGAGATGGGCGGTAACAACCCATTGATTGTCCAGAACGTCCACGATGTGGATGGCGCCGTGCATCACGCGCTCCAGTCGGCCTTCCTGTCGGCTGGCCAGCGCTGCACCTGCGCCCGCCGACTGCTGGTGCCCAAGGGCACCAAGGGCGACCGGTTTCTCGAGCGTTTCACCGAGGTGGTCAGCCGGATTAAAGTGGGTGAGTTCGATGCAGAGCCGCAACCGTTCATGGGCTCAGTAATTTCGCCGGAAGCGGCTGATAAACTGCTGGCGGCCCAGCGCAACGTGCTGACCCATGGCGGCAAGTCGCTGCTTGAGATGAAACAGTTGAAGGAAGGCACCGGCCTGCTTTCGCCGGGTATCGTGGACGCCACGGGCCTGGATCTGGTGGACGAGGAATTCTTCGGGCCCCTGCTGACGGTGTACCGCTACAAGAGCTTCGACGAGGCTCTGGAACTGGCCAACAACACCCGCTATGGCCTGTCGGCCGGTATCCTGACCGACGATCACAAGCTCTACGAGCGGCTGGTGAATGAAGTGCGTGCCGGTATCGTGAACTGGAACAGGCCTTTGACCGGAGCCAGCAGTGCAGCACCGTTTGGCGGCGTGGGTGCCAGCGGCAACCATCGCCCCAGTGCCTACTACGCTGCCGATTACTGCGCCTGGCCCATGGCCTCGCTGGAGGCGAAAAAGAGCGAAGTGCCGGAAACCCTTGCACCGGGATTAAATTTCGACTGACGGAAAACCAGACATGGCCAAGCACGCGGTAGAAGCCAACTTCGATGGCCTGGTAGGGCCCACCCATAACTACGCCGGGCTGTCCTGGGGGAATGTGGCCTCAAAGTCCAACGTTCGTTCGGTATCCAGCCCCAGGGAAGCAGCCTTGCAGGGGCTGGCCAAGATGAAACGGCTGGCTGACCGGGGGTATGTGCAGGGTGTGCTTCCACCCCACGAGCGCCCCCATATTCCCACTTTGCGGGCGCTGGGTTTCCGGGGTTCCGACAGCGATGTGCTGAAAGCTGCCGCTGGCCAGGCGCCGTCCATCCTGGCGGCGGCGTCCTCGGCATCCGCCATGTGGACGGCCAATGCTGCTACGGTTTCGCCGAGCGCAGACACTGCAGACCATCGTGTGCACTTCACCCCTGCCAACCTGAGCGCCAAATTTCACCGGTCCATTGAGCACGTGGTAACGGGCCGGGCGCTGAAATCCATCTTTGCCGATGAATCCTGGTTTGCCCATCACCCGGCGCTGCCGCCGGTCAGCCAGTTCGGCGACGAGGGCGCAGCCAACCATACCCGGCTTTGCAGCGGCTATGGCGACCCCGGTGTGGAGCTGTTCGTCTATGGCCAGATCGCCTTCAACGAACAGGCCCCGGCCCCCAGACTCTATCCAGCCCGCCAGACCCTGGAAGCCTCCCAGGCTGTTGCCCGGTTGCATGGCCTGAAAGACAGCCACGTAGTCTTTGCACAACAGAATCCGGAAGCCATTGATGCGGGTGTGTTCCACAACGACGTCATAGCGGTGGGTAACGGCAACACCCTGTTCTACCACGAACTGGCGTTTCTGGATGAGGACAGGGTACTGGCCGACATCCGCAGCCGCCTGACCGGCGCTGAACTGGAGGCTGTGCGGGTCAGCAGCGAGCAGGTTCCGCTGGAAGATGCTGTGGCCTCGTATCTGTTCAACAGTCAGCTACTGAACGCACCGGATGGAATGATGCTGGCGGTGCCAGGGGAATGCCGGGAAATTGCGTCAGTCAGCCGTTACCTGGATGAACTGGTGGAGGACCCGGGGCCGATTACCTCGGTGGAGGTTTTCGACGTCAAGCAGTCCATGCGCAACGGCGGCGGGCCTGCCTGCCTGCGTTTGCGGGTGGTGCTGAGCGACGAAGAGCTCAAGGCCATGCACCAGGGCGTTCTGCTTACCGATGCGCTCTACGAGCGGCTGACCACCTGGGTGGAGGCGCATTACCGGGACGAGCTGTCCCAGGACGACCTGGGTGACCCGATGTTGCTTGAAGAGGTGCGCAAGGCGCTGGATGAATTGACGGGAATTCTGGGGCTTGGGTCGATTTACGATTTCCAGCTTTGAGTTTTCGGCTTACCTTTTATTGACCTGCTGAGTTGGTGGCGGGAAGTGTGCGGTGAACGGGTTCAGAACACGCCGCAAGTACGTCCGTGTAGGCTCGGTCGGGCCCTCCATGGCGCGACCGAGCCCTACAGGGATGTATTCACGGGCGTGTTTTGGGGAAGCCTCCCCACCGCCGCGATAACTCCCAGTCAGACTCACGAGGAAATAGAAGAAGTCAGCATTTCCATGGTATGACGGATCAATGACTCCGCCGTGAAGTTGTCCTCAAGGCCGCTTTCGGCCATTTCGCTTTGGCACAGCATGATGACGCCGTGCAGGGCACCGCGAAGATAAAGCGCTGTTTCCACCGGATCATGGATGCGGTCGCGGTTCATTGTGCCGTCTTCCAGGCCCAGGCGGATTGCGCTGACCATCAGGTCCATGGTTTCCGCCTTGCAGCAGAACATCTCGTCGGCCAGCTCATCGTCTGCCTCCGCCATTGCAGTGGAAGCGGTGGTCAGGGCTGAGAAATAATCCGGCTGATCACGGTAGAACTGGTAATAGGCCACCCCCATGGCACTGATCTGCGCCAGCCCCGTATCCGCTGTCTGGCGGGCCTCCTCGAAGCGGCGGCAGAGGCTGTGGCCCGCACGCAGCATAATGCCGCGCTGGATTGCAGCCTTGTCCTTGAAGTACACATACAGCAGTGCCCGGCTCAGGGCAGCGGTGCGGGCAATGTCATCCATGGACGTGCGCTCGTAGCCCTTCTCCGAAAACACCAGTTCGGCAGCATCCAGAATGGCGTCGTACCTGGCCTGCTTCTCTTTTTCTCTAC
>CAZFPG010000106.1:0-9596 GCA_964521055.1 uncultured Marinobacter sp. | reverse complement strand
GGACGGGCGCCCCGTCTCGGGGTGCCCCGGGTCATCGTTGCAGCGCACAGCGCTGGCTGTAGGCTACTCCAAGCCCCTCAGGTAAGCGCGGGCGATCCGTTTCGGGCTGCCTCGGCCCATCGTTTCCAGCTCACTACCCCTCCACCAGCGACTCAGTGATATACTCTCCGAAAACACCTGTTTAGTTGTTCCCACGGAGATCGCTATGCCCGCGACAGATCACCTCGTTATTTTTGACACCACTTTGCGTGATGGCGAACAGAGCCCTGGTGCCACTATGACCAAAGCAGAAAAGCTACGCATAGCGAAGGTGCTTGAGAAACTCCGTGTTGATGTGATCGAAGCCGGCTTTGCAATCGCCAGCCAGGGTGACTTTGAAGCGGTCAAGGGCATTGCAGAGTCCATCAACGACTCCACCATTTGCAGCCTGGCCCGGGCGCTGGACAAGGATATCGACCGGGCGGCCGAAGCGATCAGGCCGGCTGAGCGTGGCCGCATCCATACCTTTATCGCAACCTCTCCCATTCATATGAAGCACAAGCTGCAAATGCAGCCCGATGAAGTCGTGGAACAGGCGGTCAGATCCGTGAAGCGGGCCCGTGGTCATGTAGATGATGTTGAGTTTTCATGCGAAGACGCCGGTCGTTCCGAGCTGGATTTCCTGTGCCGCATCATTGAGGCGGCAATTGACGCCGGAGCAACCACTATCAATATTCCGGACACCGTGGGGTATGCCATCCCCGAGCAGTTCGGCGAGACTATCCACCAGTTGCTGAACCGTATTCCCAATGCGGACAAGGCAGTCTTCTCCGTGCACTGCCACAATGATCTTGGTCTGGCCGTTGCAAATTCCCTGGCTGCGGTAAGCAGCGGCGCCCGTCAGGTTGAGTGCACCATAAACGGCCTGGGTGAGCGTGCCGGGAATGCCTCCCTGGAAGAGCTGGTAATGGCAGTCAGAACCCGGCAGGATCTTTATACCATCGATACCCGTATTGATACCCAACACATTGTTCCAGCGTCCCGGCTTGTATCTACCATCACAGGATTTCCGGTACAGCCCAACAAGGCCATCGTCGGCGCCAACGCTTTTGCCCACGAATCAGGTATTCACCAGGACGGCGTGCTCAAGCACCGGGAAACCTATGAAATCATGCGTGCCCAGGATGTGGGCTGGCATACCAACAGTCTGGTGCTTGGCAAACACTCTGGCCGCAACGCCTTCCGTTCCAGGCTGCTTGAGCTGGGCATCCAGTTTGAAACGGAAACCGAGCTCAACGAAGCGTTTACCCGTTTCAAGGCGCTCGCGGATCTTAAGCATGAGATCTTTGATGAAGATCTCCAGGCCATTGCCAGCCATACCCGCCAGGAAGAAGATGGCCGTTACGGCCTGGTGACCATGCAGGTCTGTTCCGAAACCGGTGTTGTCCCCAAGGCCTTTCTGACACTGTTGATGGATGGTAAGGAATACAAGGTTGATGCCGAGGGCAGCGGGCCGGTGGATGCAACATTCAAAGCAATTGAGTCCCTCGTGGATTCGGGATGTAACCTGCAGCTCTATTCCGTAAACAACATCACCAGTGGAACCGATGCGCAGGGGGAGGTCACTGTGCGCCTGGAGAGAGGTGGCCGCATTGTAAACGGGGTCGGGGCGGATACCGACATCATCATCGCTTCGGCAAAGGCTTACATAGAAGCCCTTAACCTGATCAGCAGCGGTGGGGCCCGACAACACCCCCAGGGAGCTGACGTCTGAGCACCAGGGTCGGTAACGGATCAGTATTATGATGTCAGAGGCAGAACGGCAGTTTTATCTGGGGAAGGCAGGTATCAGTATCTGGTACGCCCGTGCGCCCTTGCCGGGAGCTGCGCCCAGTCCCGAATTCAGGTTTCCGGCAGAAGACAGCGTGCCAGAGCCTGGGCCGGATTCGATAGTGCCACGGCCTCCGCAACCAGCAAGGCGGCGTCCGGCCGCCGATGACAGCGGCAGAGATAGGATTGCCGGGATACAGGCGCTGATGGCCGGCAGCGGGGAAAAGGCTCCGAAATCACCAGAACCTGTGGAGACCGTCGAATTGCCGGCCTCAGGTGCGCGGGAGCCGTCGCCGGAGGATCTGTCGCCTGAATCAGATGTTGCCGCTGAGCCTGACTCGCAGGTCCAGATTGAGGCCCGCCTCGGGTTCTGGATTTCGGAGCGCATGGTCCTCGTCAGTGGCGTTTCTGACGAGGCCAGTGCGCGGCTGCAGGACGCGTTGGCGGAAAATATCCTTGCTGCGTTGGGAGAGACCATCGCTGGAGAGTCGCGTCATATCCGTTGGCCGGTTTTTGGTAATCCGCGGGTGCCGGGCAACAGCGTGGATGATCTTCAAGACGTTCTTCGCTCTATCAGTAAGGAATTCGGTGCCAGAAAGTTGCTTTTGTTGGGGGTTCTTTCTGATGACCTGCCGTCGGGCCGGTCTGAGTGGTTGGTCAGCGCCCTTGGAGCTCCTGCCATCGATTTCCCCAGGAGTCTTGCCGAATTGGCCGCTGTACCGGCGTATAAACGTGAACTCTGGCAGCAGCTCAAATCCACTGTCGGAGTCTGATCTGTGTCCCGGGATGTCTATCGCAAGATCGAAATTGGTGATATGACGATCAGGGCGTTGTGCCAGGATGACCTGCCCGAAGTACTTGATATTGAGTGCCAGGGCTATTCGTTTCCCTGGAGCGAGTCGATTTTCCGTGGCTGCTTTCGGCCAGACTATCGTCTGTGGGCACTGGAGATGAGCGAAAGGCTGTCAGGTTACGCCGTGGTTGCCTATATGGCAGGTGAGGCTCACCTGCTGAATCTGTGTGTTGCAGCGGGCCAGAGAAGGTCGGGGGCGGGCCGGCGTCTGCTCCGGCATCTGGTGGCGGAATCCGCACGGGACGGCATGTCGCAGGTGCTACTGGAGGTCCGGGGTAGCAATTCCGGCGCGATGGATCTGTATGCCAGCGAGGGCTTCTCTGTGATTGGTCGCAGGCCCGGTTATTACCCCGGGGGACGGGAGCGGGAGGATGCACTGGTCATGGCCCTGCCCGTCGATGGCCGTTCGAGTCCACCTTAGCGTCCTCGTGCAGACACGTATTCGCGTGAGCGGACCATTATCCTTATAATGGCGACCGTTTTTACAGTCTCTCCGATTCAGGTTTTTACCAATTATGACGAGCCTTGCCAGCGAAGTATCCCATCGCCGCACATTTGCGATTATCTCGCATCCGGATGCCGGTAAAACCACGATTACAGAAAAGGTTCTGCTGTTCGGCCAGGCCATACAGAAGGCAGGCACGGTAAAGGGCAAGAAATCCGGGCAGCATGCGAAATCCGACTGGATGGAGATGGAAAAGGAGCGTGGCATCTCGGTTACCACCTCGGTGATGCAGTTTCCTTATGGCGGCCGGCTGGTGAACCTGCTGGACACGCCGGGCCACGAAGACTTCTCAGAGGATACATACCGTACATTGACCGCCGTCGACTCCTGCCTGATGGTGATCGACAGTGCCAAGGGTGTCGAGGAGCGAACCATCAAGCTGATGGAGGTCACCCGGCTGCGGGACACGCCCATTATTACCTTCATGAACAAGCTGGATCGTGATACCCGTGATCCTGTGGAGTTGATGGACGAGGTTGAAGAGGTTCTTAAAATTGCCTGTGCGCCGATCACCTGGCCCATTGGCATGGGTAAGAACTTCAAGGGTGTTTACCACCTGACCCGGGACGAAGTGATTCTCTACCAGTCCGGTCAGGGGCATAAGATTCAGGAGAAGCGGGTGATCAGCGGTATTGATAATCCGGAGCTGGATACCGTCCTGGGTGCCTATGCCGACGAACTTCGAGACGAGATTGAACTGGTGAAAGGTGCCTCTCATGAGTTCGATCGGGAGGCCTTCCTGGCTGGTGAGCTCACGCCTGTGTTTTTTGGCACGGCGCTGGGCAACTTCGGTGTCGATCATATGCTTGATGGGTTGGTGGAGTGGGCGCCGGCGCCACAGCCGCGGGAAACTGACCAGCGCCTGGTCGAACCGGCGGAAGACGTGTTTTCCGGCTTCGTTTTCAAGATCCAGGCCAATATGGACCCTCAGCACCGGGATCGCGTGGCGTTTCTGAGGATTGTTTCCGGACGCTACAACCAGGGCATGAAAGCCCGCCATGTCCGCATCGGCAAGGAAGTCCGGTTTTCCGATGCGCTGACGTTTATGGCGGGGGACAGGGAGCATGCGGGTGAAGCCTTCGCCGGTGACATTATAGGCCTGCACAACCATGGAACCATTCAGTTGGGAGACACGTTCACCTCGGGCGAGGATATGAAGTTTACCGGTATCCCCAACTTTGCACCGGAGCTGTTCCGCCGGATTCGGCTGAAGGATCCGCTCAAATCCAAGCAACTGCAGAAAGGCCTGATTCAGCTTGCGGAAGAAGGTGCGGTGCAGGTTTTCCGCCCATTGCGTAACAATGATCTGATCGTAGGCGCGGTTGGCGTGCTTCAGTTTGATGTGGTGGTCAGCCGCCTCAAGAGTGAATACAAGGTTGATGCGGTCTACGAACCCATCAACGTCGCCACTGCCCGTTGGGTGACGGCGTCTGACGAACGCAAGCTTGATGAGTTCGAACGCAAGGCCAACGACTTCCTGGCGCTGGATGGCAGTGATCGTCTGGCGTACATCGCTCCTACCATGGTTAACCTGCAGTTGGCGCAGGAGAGATATCCGGAGATCAGTTTCCACAAAACCCGGGAGCACTGAATAACTGGAGTGCCGGATGAGGCTCATCGACGCACATTGCCACTTCGACTTCCCGGTATTCGACGGGCGTCGGGAGGTTGTGCTTGAAGAGGCTCGCAGTGCTGGCCTTTCCAGCCTGGTGATCCCCGGTGTACGCCGTTGTGACTGGGGCAGGATAAGCCGTATTGCCACGGAGCATGAGGGGCTGTACTTCTGTCTCGGAATCCATCCCTGGTATGTCGGTGAGCATACGGAAAACGACCTTGGCGCATTGCGAACGGCACTTCTGGATCATCCCGGCCATTGTGTGGCGCTGGGCGAGTGCGGGCTTGACCGCCTGCACGGTGAGCTGGCTGAGCAGTACCCCTGGTTTGAAGCCCAGGTTGATATCGCGGCACAGACGCATTTTCCGCTTGTTATACATTCGGTAAAGACCCACGACGAGGTCTATGAAGTGCTGCGCCGTAAACGTTTTGCGGGCCGGGTGCTTCTCCATGGCTTTTCTGGCAGTTACCAGCAGGCGTCGAAGCTGATAGATCTGGGCTGCTTTATTGGTGTCGGTGGTGTGATTACCCATCCCCGGGCCCGCAAGACGCGGGATACCATCGCCCGGTTACCGGTGGACGCGCTGGTCCTGGAAACAGATGCACCGGACATGGCGCCGGAGGGTGTGCCTCCGGGGCATAATTCGCCAGCCTGCCTACCGTTTATTTTCAGTGCACTCGCGGAGCTGCGCGGTGCGGGCCGGGAGGATCTGGCCCGGTCGCTGCTTGGCAATGTGCAGCGTCTGTACGGCTGGAGCGAGATCGGGGCGTCTGAGCGTTAGGCCCGGTTTTTTGCGGGGTCTCTGGCAGGGTAGGTGAATAACGAAACAGCCTGTTTCAGGGTTGGCTTTCTTTTATTGTTCGGATATACTTCGCGCCCTGGCTTTTCAAGGCGATGCCATCATCTCAGCCCCGAATGATGTCACTGCCGCTTAACATACAGGTAAAGATCCTCCTCCGGATGCCAAGCATTTACCGGTGGTGGTTTTTAACGTTTCTTATATAGCGTCCAAGGCGGAATCAATGAAGACTCTGAGTGCGAAACCAGAAACAGTAACACGTGACTGGTACGTTGTAGACGCAGCCGGCAAGACGCTGGGTCGTCTGTCAACTGAAATCGCCCGTCGTCTGCGGGGCAAACATAAGCCTGAGTACACCCCTCACGTCGACACTGGTGATTACATTGTGGTTATCAATGCCAGTCAGGTACGGGTTACCGGCAAAAAAGCATCTGACAAGATGTACTACAGTCACACCGGCTTTCCGGGTGGAATCAAGTCCATCAACTTCGAGAAGCTGGTTGACAAGGCTCCTGAGCAAATCATCCAGAAGTCTGTCAAAGGCATGCTTCCAAGTGGTCCGCTCGGGCGTACCATGTTCAAGAAGCTGAAAATTTATGCCGGCGCTGAGCATCCTCATGCAGCCCAGCAGCCCAAAGAACTCGACATTTAACGGAAGGCGGATATGTCTGTAGCACAAAATTACGGTACGGGTCGCCGCAAGACATCCACGGCTCGGGTTTTTATCAAGCCGGGAAGCGGTAACATCTCCATCAACGGTCGCACCATCGAGCAGTTTTTCGGTCGTGATACCTTGCGTATGATTGTTCGCCAGCCGCTGGTTGTCGCCGATTCTACCGATCGTTTCGATATCAACATCACCGTCAAGGGTGGTGGTATCAGTGGTCAGGCTGGCGCCATTCGCCACGGTCTGACCCGTGCCCTGATGGATTACGATGAAACACTGCGCCCTGCGCTTCGCAAAGCGGGTTATGTTACCCGTGATGCCCGTGAAGTTGAGCGTAAGAAAGTTGGTCTGCGCAAGGCGCGTAAGCGTCCTCAGTTCTCCAAGCGTTAAGTTTGCTGGAGCAGATCCGAAGAACCCGGTCCGTTGGCCGGGTTTTTTTATGTGCCGGTGTATTAATATCAACTTGATCCGGAACAGGTAATGGCTCGGCCAGAGGCCTTTCCGACTTGTAAGGGCAAGGTAATTTCATTACCATTTGAGCGCTTATATTTTTGGGTTGTGAGAAGTCCTTTTCGATGTGCAGGTTCCCTTTAAACAGGGCTGCATGTCGCCTGATGGGAGAAAACCATAATGAATAATGGCGACGTGAGCCAAGGCAGGCGCCGATTTCTGATCGGTGCCACGTCTGTGGTGGGTGGTGTCGGCGTCGTCGGTGCGGCCGTACCTTTCGTAGCATCCTGGAATCCCAGTGCCAAAGCGGAAGCTGCCGGTGCACCGGTCACCGTCAATGTCAGTAAGCTTGAGCCCGGTCAGCAGATGACCGTTGAGTGGCGTGGAAAGCCGGTGTGGGTCATTCGTCGCACCGACGAAATGAATGAGAACATCCGCAAGCTGGATGATCGTGTAAAAGATCCGCTTTCCAAGGATGCGAGTCAACCTGCCTATATCGAAGGTGAGTTGCGCGCCATCAGGGATGATTACGCCGTTGTAGTCGGCATCTGTACGCATCTTGGTTGTTCGCCTCAGTTCCGCCCCGAAGTGGCGCCTGCTGACCTTGGCGAAAACTGGCTCGGTGGCTTCTATTGTGCCTGCCACGGTTCGAAGTACGACCTGGCTGGCCGTGTCTATCCGAATCAGCCGGCACCCAGTAACCTGGAGGTGCCTCCCTATCGCTTTGACGACGACAACACTCTGACCGTCGGTCTTGATCCTGAGGGGGCAGCGTAATGAACAAGTTAGTGAACTGGGTTGACGAGCGTCTTCCGATTGTTGATGCGTGGAACAAGCACGTGGGCAAGTACTACGCGCCCAAGAACTTCAACATGTGGTACTTTTTTGGCTCACTGGCCATGCTGGTGCTGGTCAATCAGCTGATCACCGGTATCTGGCTGACCATGAGCTACAACCCTACCGCAGAGGGTGCATTCGCCTCGGTCGAATACATCATGCGCGACGTGGAGTGGGGCTGGCTGCTCCGCTACCTGCACTCAACCGGTGCCTCCGCCTTCTTTGTGGTTGTTTACCTCCATATGTTCCGCGGCCTGATGTATGGCTCTTACCAGAAGCCCCGTGAGCTGATCTGGATCTTTGGCATGCTGATCTACCTGGTGCTGATGGCAGAAGCTTTCATGGGCTATCTGCTGCCTTGGGGACAGATGTCCTACTGGGGCGCCCAGGTTATCGTCAACCTCTTCGGTGCGATTCCTGTGATCGGGGAAGACCTGTCCCTCTGGATTCGTGGTGATTACCTGATCTCCGGCATCACTCTGAACCGGTTCTTTGCGTTGCATGTGGTCGCACTGCCAATCGTACTTCTTGGTCTGGTGGTTCTGCACATCCTTGCCCTGCATGAAGTCGGTTCCAACAACCCGGACGGTATCGACATCAAGAAGAACAAGGACGAGAACGGTATTCCAAAAGACGGCATACCTTTCCATCCGTACTACACCGTGCACGATTTGCTGGGTGTGGGCGTGTTCTTCTTCGTTTTCTTTATTGTGGTGTTCTTCTTCCCGGAAATGGGCGGCCTTTTCATCGAAAAGCCGAACTTCGAACCGGCTAATGCGTTGAAGACGCCCGATCACATAGCGCCTGTCTGGTACTTCACTCCGTTCTACGCCATGTTGCGGGCAGTGACGGTGGACCTGTTTGGTCTTGACGCCAAGTTTTGGGGTGTTGTTGTCATGGGCGGCGCCATAGCGATTCTCTTTGTTCTGCCCTGGCTGGACAAGAGCCCTGTTCGCTCCATGCGATACAAGGGCTGGATCAGCAAGTGTGCACTGACGATCTTTGTAATCAGCTTTGTGGTGCTGGGTTACCTGGGCATTGTGCCGGCAACCGAAGGGCGCACAACGGTTGCCCAGATCCTGACAACGCTTTACTTCCTCTACTTCATTCTCATGCCGTTCTATACACGCATGGAGAAAACCAAGCCAGTTCCAGAGAGGGTGACAGGATAATGAGAAAGCTGATAGTTGGTCTTTTCATAGCGATCCTGCCGGCTCTCGGGCTGGCGGCCGGGCCGTCCGTTGAACTGGATACGATGGAGCCGGACCACACCAACAAGGAGTCTCTCCAGCGTGGTGCGGCCCTGTTCACAAACTACTGCATGGCGTGTCATTCCATGGAATACGCACGTTACAAGCGGGTGTCTGATGATCTGGGTATTCCCCCGGAGCTGTACGAGGAGAACCTCATTTTCACCGGTGCAAAAATCGGCGAGTTGATGGAGAACTCCATGGACAAGGATATGGCAGCTGACTGGTTTGGTGCCCCGCCACCGGATCTGACGCTGGAGTCCCGTCTTCGTGGTGAAGACTGGATCTATTCCTACCTGCGTGGTTTCTACAAGGATGATACCCGTCCGCTGGGTGTGAACAACGTGGTCTTCGAGAACGTTGGTATGCCTCATGTCATGGCAGATCTGCAAGGTCTCTGTGCCGCTGAGCCGCGAATCGGTGAAGGCGCGAGCGTTGATCCCCTCAGTGGTGATGTCAGAAATGCGGATACCTGTCCGGAGTGGGAAACCGAAGGTTCCATGTCGCCGGCGGAATTCAATGCTGCGATGTATGACCTGACCAACTTCATGTCCTACATGGGGGATCCGATAAAGGTCGAGTGGGAGAGGCTTGGTATGTTTGCCCTGATTTTTGTGGCGATCTTCTTTATCTTTGCCTACCTGCTTAATCGCGAATACTGGAAGGACGTACACTGAGTTTTCAGGTATAATCCTTATCCCTGAGTTCCAGCGGGCAATTGCCGGCCCGCTGGATTTTTGCGTTTTTCAGGGTCAATTCGGTTAGTCAAATCGTGAGGTAGTTCTATGGGCGTTGTGACCAAGCGGTCATC
>CAZFPG010000105.1:0-9672 GCA_964521055.1 uncultured Marinobacter sp. | reverse complement strand
GGATTGGCGTTTCGTCATGTTTGCGCCGGTACCGGTAACCATGGCGGGCGTCGTCATGGCCTGGCGTTTCCTGCCGGTTCCTGTTTCCCGACCGGCGCCGTACCGGTTTGACCTGCCTGGCCTGGTGCTGCTGGGCGCTACTATCGGATTGTCCCTGGATACCCTTAACCGCTTGCAACAGCTTGCCGGACAGGAAGCCAGAATCCTGCTGGAAGGCGCTCTCGCTGTGGTCATGCTGATATTGTTTGTGGTGCGCGAGCGTAAGGCCCGCCACCCATTGGTCAATATTGATCTTTTGCGTAAACCGAGCTTCGTTTACGCCAATCTGGGTGCCATGGCCTTGGGGCTTGCGCTGTTTGGTTCCACGTACCTGGTGCCGCTGTTTGTGCAGACGTCTCTCGGTTTTTCTGCAACCCAGGCGGGGCTGCTGATGCTGCCGGCGGGCATTGTTCTGGGTATGACCTTTCCACTGGCTGGCCGGCTGGCGGACCGTATGAGCGCCCGCAAACTGGTTATTTTCGGCATTGTCCTGTTCGCCACTTCGGCAGTGCTGTTTGCGTTGTCTGACCTGCAGTTGGCCTTTGGCTGGCTGGCCCTGTGGACGGTGCTGGGGCGCATCGGTATTGGTTTCATGCTGCCGGCGCTGTCGACCGGCGCACTGAACCCCCTGGCTCCGGAACAGCTTGGTGCCGGTTCCAGCACCATCAACTTTACCCGCCAGTTGGGCGGTGCCTTTGGTGTAAACATTGTGGCGCTGACCATCGAGTTTGGTGATCACAGTGGCGGCATACCCACTATCGACGCCTTCCATTCGGCCTGGTGGCTGGTGGCGGTTTTCGTGGCGGTGGCAGCGATTCCGGTATGGAAAATGCGCGTATAGTTGTCATTGCCCCGGCAATTGATTAACATTTCCGCGCTCTTCAGGGGAGTAGCCTCCGCGCCGGAACGGTTTTCTGGCGCGGATGGTAGTCAACACACTTGGAGCTCAATCTCCGTGGCTATCATGTTTCACCCGGGCAGTGGTGAAACTGGCAAGACCTGAGGCAGTTTCACCTCCATAGGGCGGACGGTGGGCTGTCTCATGTCTGGATGTCCGCCCCGGAGTTTTTCATGGACGCTTTTCTCGCCTCTACACTGGCTGTCGCCGTTGCCGAAATTGGCGACAAAACCCAGTTGCTCTCCCTTTTCCTGGTTGCCCGCTACACTAAACGCCTGCCCATCATATTGGGGATCCTTGTTGCCACCATACTGAATCATGCGCTATCGGCTCTGTTGGGTGCCTGGATTGCAGAGTGGATTCCGGAAGCATGGTTACCCTGGATCCTGGCTGTCAGCTTCGTGGCAATCGCGCTCTGGTTACTGATTCCCGACAAGGACGACAGCGATGACTCCGCCTTCCTGGGCATGGGGGCTTTCATGGCAACAACCGTCATGTTCTTCCTGGCGGAGATTGGTGACAAAACCCAGATTGCGACGGTGGTCCTGGCGGCCCGGTATACCGAGACCTTCTTGGTGATTCTGGGCACCACCGTTGGTATGCTTTTGGCCAATATACCGGTTATCATGGCTGGTAAATGGCTTATGGACCGGCTGCCACTGGCGACGGCCCGAATCGGGGCAAGTATACTGTTCGTGATTCTGGCGGTTGTAACCCTGTGGGCAGCCCTGATGTCGGTTTGAACCGGCGTGTCAGAAACCTGAAGTGCCGGATACCGGAATTGAAACCTATGTATCGTAAAAAGCTCACTGGCTTTGTTGTTTCCTGGCTGGCATTGCTGCTGGCCTCCCCTTTGCAGGCAGAACCCGAGCGGCAGGCCACCGGTGTGGAACTCAGTGCCGAGCAGTCGGAAGATGAGGCTCCCGACAGGCCTCGCGTTCCGAAATTTGCCATTGAGGGCGACCTGGCCGGCGAGCTGTCGGTTATTTCCACCCGCTACGAGGACACGTTCGCGGCGATTGGCAACCGCGACAGCCTTGGCTACCTGGAACTGGTGAAAGCCAACCCGGGAGTGGATCCCTGGCTGCCCGGTGAAGGCACCCGTATTACCCTTCCCCGCCATTACGTTTTGCCGGATGTGAAGCGCGAAGGCATTGTCATTAACCTGGCTGAGTACCGCCTGTATTATTTTACCGATGATAGCGTTCAGGTCTATCCGGTGGGTGTCGGTACAGAAGACAACCCCTCGCCACTGACCGACGCAAAAGTGACCATGCCGCTGGAGTCCCCGGCCTGGTATCCGCCTGCGAGTATCCGTGCCGAATACGACGCGTCCGGAGAGTATCTGCCGCGGATGATTCCTCCCGGGCCCAACAATCCCCTCGGGAGCCATGCCCTGATGTTGAGCGAGAAAGGCTACCTGATTCACGGTACCAACAAACAGTTTGGCGTTGGTATGCAGGTCAGCCATGGTTGCTTCCGTATGTACAACGAGGACATCTCCAGGTTCGTTTACGAAGTCAGCAAGGGTACACCGGTCCGGGTGATTCGTGAGCCGGTGAAGATCGGCATGAAAGGCAACGAGGTCTGGATGGAAGTGCACCGTCCGCACGAGGAATACAGCGAGCAGGACCGCGAAAAGCTCTGGCGCGAAGTGTCACGGGCGGTTGAAGAATTTCGCGGCAGGATGCCCGGCGTGGAAGTTCAGCGCATGTCTATCGAGTTGGCAGTCGACCAGGCTGACGGTCTTCCACGGATGATCGGCGAGCGGGTAACCCGGGTTGCCAATGAAACCACAGAGCCGCTGCAGAATACCCCTGATGGTGCAGGTGGCAGGGAGCAGCGCCTCTGGTTCTGAACCTGATCAGTTGCTGACAAGGAGAACCAATGACCCGCAGGATACTGATTACCGGGGCCAGCTCCGGCCTGGGCGAAGGTATGGCCAGGGAGTTTGCCGCCCGGGGCGACAGCCTGGCATTGTGTGCCCGCCGCACCGAGCGTCTGGATGAGTTGCGGGATCAATTGCTGCAGAAGTATCCGGGCCTGACTATCAGTGTCCGGGCACTGGATGTAAACAACCACGACCAGGTTTTCGAGGTGTTCAGAGCCTTTGCCAGCGAGTTTGGTTCACTGGACCGTGTCATCGTCAATGCGGGTATTGGCAAAGGGCAGCCACTTGGCACCGGAAACTTCGTTGCCAACAGACAGACTGCCGAAACCAACTTTGTGTCTGCCCTGGCCCAGATGGAAGCGGCCATGGAAGTCTTCCGTGCGCAGAATCGGGGGCACCTTGTGGTTGTATCTTCTGTATCGGCGGTACGGGGCATGCCGAAAAACATCACCACCTATGCGGCGACCAAGGCCGGGGTGGCCTCGCTGGCCGAGGGTTTGCGGGTGGAACTGGTAAAGGCTCGCTCCCCAATACGTGTGTCCACCCTTTATCCCGGCTATATTCGTACTGAGATAAATGAGAAAGTAAAAAGTGCGCCGTTTATTGTGGACGCGGATACCGGTTGCAAGGCAATGGTCCGTGCCATTGAGTCCGGCAAGGCGGAGTGCTTTGTTCCTTCGTGGCCCTGGCGACCGATCGGTTTCCTGATGAGGAGGTTGCCGGTCGCGGCACTGGCCCGTCTGTTCTGATCCGGTAAACGGATTCGGGGAGGAGTGATGAACGCGAACCGAACCACCAGATCAACCTGTTCCAGCCGCTTGAAGTGGTGGCTGGCCCTCTTCGTTCTGGGCCTGGTACTTGCGCTGGGCTCGCTGACCCATACCGTCCTCGCACAACAGGAGGACGATGCCCCCACAGGCCTTGTTCTCACCGTTGAAGGTGCTATAGGCCCCGCCACCATGGATTATGTGGTGCGGGGTATCCGCCGTGCCGAATCTGAGGAAGCCTCCCTGCTGATTATCCAGATGGACACCCCTGGTGGCCTGATGGATTCCATGCGCGGCATTATCAAGGAGATTCTCTCCTCCCGGGTACCGGTCGTCACCTGGGTGTCCCCTGCCGGAGCTCGTGCGGCGAGTGCCGGCACTTACATACTTTATGGCAGCCACGTGGCGGCAATGGCGACAGCGACACACCTGGGATCCGCCACTCCGGTGCAGATGGGTGGCTTGCCTGGCTCTGAAGAGCAGCAGGAAGAAGACGCCGACGATGGTCAGAAACAGGAGGGCGAAGGGGAGGCATCTGATAGCG
Source organism: uncultured Marinobacter sp. (assembly GCA_964521055.1). Classification (GTDB taxonomy): domain Bacteria; phylum Pseudomonadota; class Gammaproteobacteria; order Pseudomonadales; family Oleiphilaceae; genus Marinobacter. Next base: position 5,533 of record CAZFPG010000105.1, on the reverse strand, counting down.
AGTCCGAGCCTGACAAACGGCGGGGCGGCTCGGCGATGGAGCGCAAGGTTCTCGAGGATGCGGTGAGCTATATCCGGGGTCTGGCGGAACGTCATGGCCGCAATGCCGACTGGGCAGAGGAGGCGGTAAGGGAAGCTGTCAATCTGGGGGCATCCGAAGCCCTGGAGAAGAATGTAGTGGATGTGGTGGCCGATAATATGACCAGCCTGCTGGAGCAACTGGACGGACATACGGTGCAGATGGCAGGCGGCGAAAAAACCCTGGCCACCGCCAACATGGAATTGATCCGGGCCGACCCGGACTGGCGAACCCGGTTGTTGTCGGTGATCACCAATCCGAACGTGGCCTATTTCCTGATGATCATCGGCTTCTACGGCATTATTTTTGAGCTGTCCAATCCGGGTGCTGTCTTCCCGGGTGTAATTGGCGCCATCTGTCTCATTCTCGCGCTGTTTGCCTTCCAGGTGCTATCCGTCAACTACGCTGGCCTTGCGCTGATCCTGCTCGGGCTGGCCTTTATCGTGGGTGAGGCCTTCATGCCCAGCTTTGGCATATTGGGGGTGGGGGGGATCGTTGCGTTCGTGACGGGGTCCATCATCCTGATGGACGGCAGTCATCAGGAAGTTTCACTGCCAACCATTGGGGGTACGGCGCTGGTCGTTGCCGGATTCACCCTCTGGACGGTCATACGTCTGATCGGCCTGAGACGGAAACATCCGGTCACCGGCAGCGAGCAGATGGCCCACGAAACCGTCACCGCGCTGGATGATTTCCAGCAGGAGGATGGCCAGTTCAGAGGCCATGTGCGTTTGAGTGGCGAACGCTGGAATGCCGTTAGCCCGGCAGCTGTCAGAACCGGAGACAGGCTACGAGTGACAGCCATTGAAGGCTTGACGGTTCACGTGGCGGCGGACAAAGCTGAGAACTGATCTGATCCATAAAGTGTTCACCGGTTACCCGGCGATTCTGCCAACCAAGGAGGCGATATGAACATAGCTGACCTGATTCCCTATATTGCACCGACGGTGGTGCTGCTGCTGATCCTCGGATCGGCGATCAAGATCCTGCCGGAGTACGAGCGCGGCGTGGTGTTTTTCCTGGGCCGGTTTCAGGGTGTCAAAGGGCCGGGCCTGATCATCATCATCCCCGGTATCCAGCAGATGACCCGGGTGGATCTGCGTGTGATTGCACTGGACGTTCCGAGCCAGGATGTCATTTCCAAGGACAACGTCACGGTAAGGGTAAACGCTGTGCTGTACTTCCGCGTGGTCGATCCCGAGCGTGCGATTATCCGTGTGGAGGACTTTGGTTCGGCCACCAGCCAGTTGGCCCAGACCACACTGCGCTCGGTTCTGGGTAAGCATGATCTGGATGAAATGCTGTCCGAACGGGACAAGCTGAATTCCGACATTCAGTCAATCATTGATGCCCAGACCGAGGAATGGGGTATCAAGGTGGCCAATGTCGAGATCAAGCATGTGGACCTTAATGAGTCCATGATTCGCGCCATTGCCCGGCAGGCCGAGGCGGAACGCGAGCGGCGCGCGAAGGTGATTCACGCAGAGGGTGAACTGCAGGCATCCAAGAAGCTGGTGGAGGCGGCGGAGGTCATGTCCGTCAATTCCGGGGCCATGCAACTGCGTTACATGCAAACGCTATCAGATATGAGCACCAACAACAGTTCCACCATCGTGTTTCCGCTGCCGATGGAAATGATGGCTTCCTTTATGAACACCAAACCCTCGACAAAAACCACGAAGGATGACAACGACGAGTCCTGATGGCGTGGTTTTCACACAGGCACAAAAAAGGCCGGGACACCCCGGCCTTTCTCTTACTACGTAACAGCCTTACTTCTGGCTGGCACGCTCGAGCATGCGCTTGGCGCGCTCGTTGGCTTCATCAGCAGACTTCTGGGCAGCTTTTGCAGCAGCCAGAGCCTCATCAGCGGTGCTCTGTGCAGAGCGCGCTGTGCTGGAAGCGCTGTTAGCGGTGTTCAGTGCGTTCTCAGCAGTTTGCTCAGCTGAAGAAGCAGTTGCATTCGCATCTTCAATGGCGCCTTCGTCTGTAGTCGCACAACCTGCGGTCAGTACGGTGGCCATTGCAAACCCTGCGATCGTCAGTTTACGCATTGTAAATCCCCTTGTTGGTCGTTTTAGTTCCTGCGTTCCAGAAGTCATTGGAGCAGACATTCTGTGAAAACTGGGCCGGAAGCGTTGGCTAACGGCGTCGTCAAACAGTGTAAAACACTATAGACAGAAATGTTAACTAAGGATACGTAAAAGTTCCTAGGTTATGACAACAACTTAATTTTTCAGTAACTGTCTACGGAGAAGGGGTGGGGATGGATCAATGGTTTCAGGGAACGATTCTGATGGGGGTTCCGTCGGCGACCAGTTGCCAGATTTCATCCATCTCTTCATTGCTGACGGCAATGCAGCCATCGGTCCAGTCCAGACCCAGATAGGCAAATGCCATGTCCCCGGCTTCGTTGGGAAGGCCATGGATCATGATGCTGCCCCCGGGGTTCAGGCCCCAGGATGAGGCCAGCTCTCGATCCTGCTCGTTCGGATAGGAGATGTGGATGGACTTGTAGAAGTCACTGTTGGGATTTCGCCAGTCCAGCACGTATTCGCCTTCGGGGGTGCGTTTATCCCCCTCGAAGAGCTTGTGGCCGGACGGATTGTCGCCGAGCCCGATGCGATAGCTGCGTACCACCTGCTCTCCCGAAAGCAGGTAAAGCCGGCGCTCTTCTTTTCGAACCAGTACCTCGCTGACTTCCGGGGCTTCAGCCATGGCCCCCATCGGCAGTTCGGACGCTGTCACCGGGTTGCTGGCAAGGGTGAGAACACAGACCAGAGCAGCCATGCAGGCGGCTGCCAGGTTTCTCAGGCTTGTGGCTGCGGTTGTCAGTTGGGTCTTCAATAGCATGGCCGAATCAATCATTAATGTTTGTACACTTTATAGCACAGGAATTTTGTTAATCGAACCAACGTTTTGACGTGATTTTGTTAAAGATCTTTATTGGTTGTCCATTTTCAGGCCAACCTTGGTCACCCTGTCGGCCTCGGTTGCCCTGGCCACCAGTGTGACCGGGCCAAGTACCACCTTGTCACCCACCACCGGATGCCCCTTGGTTCGGCGCGCAAAACACTCGGCGAGGGACAGTTCCGGAGGCAATTCGTCGAACTCGATGCCGTATACCTGCTCTACATCACCCAGCAGGGCGTCACCATTAAGCACGAAATCCCCAAAGAACGCCCGCTCTGCAAGGTAGCGGGGAGTATGTCGACCGCTCAGGGCCTTGCCCAGCTCCGGTAACACGGCCGGTGTGGCAAACATGGCGATAACATCACCGGCGGATACTTCCAGGTCCGGGCTGGGTTGATAGCATATGCGCTCACGGAAAACACCTGCGATGGCGGTATTGTCGGGAAGACGCAGCTGGCCCAGAGTCCGGGGTGTCTGCCACACATCCCCCCTGAGCGGGAAGAGCATCAGTTCGTGGTCACCGGCAGCCGCAACATCCAGTGGCAGTCGTCGATAGGGGTCTTCGCCGGCAGGCACCTCAAGGCGCAGTTTCCTTGCCAGAGGCGCCATGGTGGTGCCCTGAACCACCAGTGATACCAGTACGATGAAAAAGGCGATGTGGAAAATAAGCTGAGCCTGGGGAATGTCAGCGATGATCGGGAACAGTGCCAGCACAATGGGCACGGCACCCCGCAAGCCAACCCAACTGATAAAGCCCAGCTCCCGGCGGTTAAAACCGAAAGGCCAGAGCGTAGCCATGACCGTGATCGGCCGGATCAGGAAAATCAGCGCGAACGCGAGAATCAGTGCGCCACCGGCCAGTGGTAAAAGGTCGGACGGCGTAACCAGTAAGCCCAGCATCAGGAACAGACAAAGCTGGGCCAGCCAGGCCAGGCCATCGTGAACCTGCAGTATCATGGGCATCATGCGCACTGGCCGGTTGCCGATGACCACACCGGTCAGGTAGATCGCCAGGAAGCCACTGCCACCAAGGGCATTGGTGCCGGAAAACACGACTATACCCGCGGCGACCACCAGCAAGGGGTAAAGTGACGGTGTAAGCCTGATACGGTTGGCCATTTCCACCACGATGAAGCCGCCAGCCACCCCTACAACACCCCCGATACCGAACTGTTTCACAAGCATTACCAGGGCCATCCAGCCTTCGGAGGCACCACCAGCTTCGATCATGGTCACCAGCATCAGGGTGAGAAAAATGGCCATCGGGTCGTTACTGCCCGACTCGATTTCCAGTGTCGCGCTGACTCGTTCGTTCAGGTGAAGGCCACGGCCCTGGAGCAGTGAGAACACGGCTGCTGCGTCCGTGGAGGAGATAATGGCGCCAATCAGCAACGCGGTGAGCCAGTGCAGGTCGAACACCCACCAGGCCACCAGTCCTGATCCGGCAGCGGTCAGGAACACGCCAAAGCTCGCCAGGACCAGGGCCGGACGCAATCCTACACGGAAGGTTTCGGAGCGGGTGCGCATGCCGCCATCCAGCAGAATGACACCCAGGGCCAGGTTGGCAATCAGGAAAGCCAGTTCGAAATCATCGAACAGCAGGCCGCCCGGGCCGTCCTCGCCCATCATCATGCCGACCACAAGGAAAATCAGCAGCACCGGCATGCCCAGCCTGCTGGACAGCGGGCTGAGCATGATGCTGATCACCAGCATCAGTGCGCCGATCAGGGTGAGAATCGGATCCATTCACGCTCCGGTCCGGGAATATACCAGAATAATAACAGCTTGAGCTCTGCCTCAGTGCAGTTTAAGGCGCGGGTGCATGGCGCGGCTTATCCGGTCCATAAGCCAGATAATGCTGGTTCGTAGAACACCATGCAGGGCCACCTGATGCATACGATACAGCGAGAGGTAGAACAGGCGCGCCACCTTACCTTCAATATACATGCTGCGGCCGGACAGGTTGCCCATCAGGTTGCCCACAGTGGTGTAGCGGCTGAAGTTGATCAGCGAGCCATGATCGTTGTAGACGAACGGCACGGCCCCCTCGCCCTGCAGGCGGTTGCGCAGGGTTTTGAACAGCACATCCGCTTGTTGGTGAGCCGCCTGCGCGCGGGGAGGGACCGGGCGATCTGAACCCGGCTGGGGGCATTCTGCACAGTCACCAAAGGCAAAAACGTCCGGATCGGTGGTGGATTCGAGAGTCTGTTTCACCTTTATCTGATGGCTGCGATTGGTCTCAAGCCCCTCCAGTTTCGAAAGGAAGGCCGGAGCCTTGATCCCCGCTGCCCATATGGTCATTTCAGAGGCCAGCTCGGTGCCATCTCTCATGACCAGGGCGCCATCGCGTACCTCACTGACCGGCTGGCCGGTCATAACCTTCACATTCTGGTGTTCCAGCTCACCGGTTGCCGCAGCCGACAGCCTTGCAGGGAGTGCTGGCAGAATTCGCTCTGCTGCCTCAATAACGGTTATGGAGACGTCTTCGGGCCGCAGGTGGTTCATGCCGTAAACCGGCAGTTCCCGGGAAGCCAGGCGCAGC
>CAZFPG010000104.1:0-9721 GCA_964521055.1 uncultured Marinobacter sp. | reverse complement strand
TGGTCGTAGTAAGCGGCCGCAGGCTACTGGGTGTAGAAGAGCGCTGCGCCCAGTAGTTCACGGGTATACTCGTGTTGCGGTGCGTTGAATATTCCGGATGCCTCGCCGTACTCCACAACCTGGCCATTCTTGAGCACCAGCAATTTATGGCTGAGTGCCCGCACCACCGCCAAGTCATGGCTGATAAACACATAGCTTAGACCATATTTGTCCTGCAGATCCCGCAGAAGGGTAATCACCTGCTTCTGGACCGTCCGGTCGAGGGCTGACGTGGGCTCGTCCAGAATGATCAGCTCGGGTTGCAGAACCAGTGCCCGGGCAATGGCAATCCGCTGCCGCTGCCCGCCGGAAAACTCATGGGGGTAACGGTGTCGGGCGTCCGGATCCAGGCCCACGTCACTCAGTGCCCGAGTCACTTTCCTGTCCTGCTCCTCCGGGGTTGCGGGCGCGTGAATCTCAAGCCCCTCCCGCACGATCTCGGCAACCGACATGCGAGGGCTGAGGCTGCCGAAGGGATCCTGGAATACGATCTGGATACGGCTTCGCCAGGGCCGGAACTGTTTCTGGTCCAGATGCGACAGCTCCTCTCCGGTAAGCCGGATACTGCCGGTGCTACCGGTGAGTTTCAGCAGCGCATGGCCGATGGTGGTCTTACCGCTGCCGCTTTCGCCGACAATGCCGAGGGTTTCTCCCTGATTGAGGGAGAAACTGGCGTTATCGACCGCCTGGAACCAGGTTTTCGGCTTGCCCAACAGGCTTTTGCGGGTAATGAAGCGCACATCCAGGTTGTCGACATCCAGCAGTGGCTTGTTATTGACCATGGCGCCGGAGGGTGAAGCAGGTGGTTCCGCATCCAGCAGGCGGCGGGTGTAGGGATGCTTCGGCTCGTTGAACAGGGAGGCAGTGGCGGCTTCCTCGACCATCAGGCCCCGCTCCATAACCACCACATGATCGGCGTAGCGGCGAACGATGGACAGGTCGTGGGTGATCAGCAGGATCGCCATACCCAGCTTGCCCTGGAGTTCCTTGAGCAACTCCAGCACCTGTTTCTGCACGGTGACATCCAGTGCGGTTGTCGGCTCGTCTGCAATCAGCAGGTCGGGCTCATTGGCCAGGGCCATGGCAATCATCACCCTTTGTTTCTGGCCACCGGACAACTGGTGGGGGTAACTGTTCAGGCGGTCCTCCGGTGATGGTATACCAACGAGTTCCAGCAGTTCGATGCAGCGGGCCCGGGCCTGGGGGCCACGCATGCCCTTGTGCAGGGCAAGGGTCTCACTGATCTGTTTCTCCACCGTGTGGAGGGGGTTGAGTGATGTCATCGGCTCCTGGAAGATCATGCTGATCTGCCGGCCCCGGATCTGCCTCAGCCGCTTCTGGCTGACCTTGAGCATGTCCTCGCCCTGGAACAGAATTTCTCCGCTCGGGTAACTGGCATGACGCTCATCCAGCAGGCGCAGGACCGATAATGCCGATACGGATTTTCCGGACCCGCTTTCCCCCACCAGGGCCACTGTCTCCCCCGGTTCAATCCTGAGGGACAGCCGCTGTACCGCCTGAATGGTGGTATCGAACGAGATGGATAGATCCTTGATTTCAAGCAGCTGTGACATATCAGTTCTTTCTCGGGTCAAAGGCATCACGGACTGCCTCACCAACGAACACCAGTAACGTGAGCATGATGGAGAGCGACACGAACGCCGAGATACCGAGCCAGGGCGCATGCAGGTTGGATTTGCCCTGGGCAATCAGCTCACCAAGGGAGGGGGAGCCGGAGGGCAGGCCGAAACCCAGGAAGTCCAGGGACGTCAGGCCGGTAATGGCGCCCGTCAGTATGAACGGCAGAAACGTCAGGGTGGCAACCATGGCATTCGGCAGGATATGACGGAACATGATTTTGCGGTTACCCAGCCCCAGCGCCCTGGCCGCTTTCACGTATTCAAAGTTGCGGGCGCGGAGGAATTCCGCCCGTACCACGTCCACCAGCCCCATCCAGCTGAACAGCAGCATGATGCCCAGCAGCCACCAGAAGTTCGGCTGTACGATGCTGGACAGAATGATCAGGAGGTACAGAACCGGCAGGCCGGACCATATCTCGATGAACCTTTGCCCCAGCAGGTCAATCTTGCCACCGTAGAAGCCCTGGACGGCGCCGACAATAACCCCGACGATGCAACTGAGTATGGTGAGAATCAGACCGAACAGGACCGAGATCCGGAATCCATAGATAACCCTGGCGGCAACGTCGCGGCCCTGGTCGTCAGTGCCTATCCAGTTTTCCGCGCTCGGCGGAGCCGGGGAGGGCACCTCCAGATCGTAGTTGGTGGTGTTGTAGCTGAACCGGATCGGCGGCCAGATCATCCAGCCATTGGCTTCGATTTCGTCGGCAATGAAGGAATCCCTGTAGTCTGCCTCTGTGGGCAGAAAGCCACCGAAGGTTTCCTCGGGCACACTCTGGACCACCGGAAAGTACAGGTCTCCCTTGTAATAGGCGACCAGCGGGGCATCGTTGGCAATCAGTTCCGCAACCAGGGAAAGACCGAATAGGGCCAGGAAAATCCACAGCGACCAGAAGCCACGACGGTTATTGCGAAAGTTGGCGAGCCGCCGTTGCTGGATCGGGGTCAGCTTTACCAGACTCATGAACCCTCCCGGCTTTCAAAATCAATGCGCGGGTCCACCAGAACGTAGGTGATGTCGCTGATCAGTTTCAGCGCCAGGCCCATGAGGGTAAAGATAAAGAGCGTGCCGAAGATCACCGGGTAATCCCGGTTCAGAGCGGCCTCAAAGCCCAGCAGCCCAAGGCCGTCGAGGGAAAATATCACTTCAATCAGCAGTGAGCCGGTAAAGAACAGCGAGACCAGAACGCCGGGCAGGCTGGCGATAACAATCAGCATGGCGTTGCGGAACACGTGCCCGTACAGAACCTGTTTTTCTTCCAGGCCCTTGGCTCTTGCCGTTACAACATACTGCTTGCTGATCTCGTCCAGGAAAGAATTTTTGGTCAGCAGGGTGAGGGTGGCGAATCCTCCGATCACATTGGCGGTGACCGGCAGCGCCAGGTGCCAGAAATAGTCGCCGATTTTCTGGTACCAGTTAAGTTCATCGAAGTTGGAGGACGTCAGCCCCCGCAATGGAAACCAGTCCAGATAGCTGCCGCCGGCAAACAGGACGATCAACAGGATGGCAAACAGGAAGCCGGGAATGGCGTAACCCACCACAATCGCCGAGCTGCTCCAGACATCAAACCGGGAGCCGTCCGTGACGGCCTTGCGAATCCCCAGGGGGATGGAGATCAGATAGATAATGAGGGTCGACCAGAGACCCAGGGATATGGATACCGGCATCTTGTCCAGTATCAGTTCGATAACGGTACGTTCCCGGAAAAAGGACTCGCCGAAATCGAAGGTGGCGTAATCGCCGACCATCTTGATAAAACGTTCGTGGGGCGGTTTGTCGAAGCCATACATGACCTCGATTTCCCGGAGCAGTTCATCGGGTAACCCGCGGGAGCCGCGGCTGTCGCCGCTGGACGATGTCACCTCACCGGCATTGCCCCCGCCACCGGCCCTGGCCAGTGCCCCGCCACCGTGACCCTCGGTTTGTGCAATCATCTGCTCAACAGGGCCGCCGGGGGCGGCCTGAACGATGATGAAATTGAGCAGCATGATGCCGAACAGCGTCGGAATAATCAGCGCCAGGCGCCTGAGAATGTAACTACCCATTCAGCGCAACTCCCCAGCGCAACTCCGTGTTCGAAAAATCTGACGTCGTTACGGTCATGGGTTTAGCGTTCTACCCACCAGTTATCGATGTCAACGCCGTTCTTGGGCACGGTGTCCGGACGTTTCAGGAAAGCCCAGTAGGCCACCCGGTCCTTTGGCATATACCAGTTGGGGATCACGTAATGATGGTGCAGGAGCACCCGGTCCAGGGCTCTCACCCGATGCACCAGTTCTTCACGCCCCGGTGCCTGGATAACCATCTCCACCAGTTGGTCAATGACCGGATCCTGAACGCCCATGTAGTTCCGGGAGCCTTTGGCATCCGCGGAGGATGAGTGCCAGTATTCCCGCTGTTCATTGCCCGGTGAATCCGACTGGCCGATTCCCTGGACCGTTATATCGAAATCGAACTCCCGCACTCTCTGGATGTACTGGTTGGTGTCAACCAGCCGGACGGACATGTCGATTCCGAGTTTGCGAAGGTTGTTCCTGAAGGGAAGCACCACACGTTCAAAGGTTTTCTGGTGCAGGAGCATTTCGAATTCCAGCGGTTCACCGCTCTCCGAGTTGACCATCTTGCCGTCACGGATCTCGTATCCCGCCGCCTTCAATTCGTTCATGGCCTTGCGGAGATTGCCCCTCAGCCCTTCTTTTCCGTCGGTCGAGGGAGGCTGGTACTCTTCGTTGAAGACCGCCGGAGGAAGGTCGTCACGGAACTGCTCGAGAATTTCCAGTTCACGCCCTTCCGGCAGGTCGGAGGAGGCCAGCTCACTGTTCTCGAAGTAGCTCTTTGTCCGGGTGTACTGGCCATAGAAGAGGTTCTTGTTGGCCCATTCAAAGTCAAAACCGTAGGCCAGTGCCTTTCGTACCGCCGGGTCGCTGAATTTGTCCTTGCGGGTGTTGAATGCAAACGCCTGCATACCGGCAGGACGCTCGTGCTCAATGGCTTCGGTCTTTATCGCTCCGGAATCAAATTTGTCGCCGGTGTAGGAGGTTGCCCAGTTCTTTGCCGAAGATTCCACACGGAAGTCGAAATTGCCCGCACGGAACGATTCCAGTGCGACGGTATCGTCGGAATAGTAGTCGTACCGGATTTCATCGAAGTTGAACCTTCCGTTGCGGACACCAAGGTCCTGCGCCCAGTAGTCCTCAACGCGGCTGTAGGTGATGGACCGGCCAGCGTCGAATTCACCAATGCGGTAGGGGCCACTGCCCACAGGTATGGTGAGACCGTTGCGGCCGAACTCCCTGTCTTCCCAGTAGTGGCTGGGCAGTACTGGCAACTGGCCCAGAATCAGGGGTAATTCACGGTTGTTGGTGTCGCCGAAATCGAAACGGATTCGGCGTTTGTCTTCAACGGTGACTTCGCTGACGTCTGAATAGTAGTTTCTGAAAAACGGGTGGCCCTTGGTGGTGAGTATTTCGAACGAGAACTTCACGTCCTCGGCGGTAATGGGCTCTCCATCCTGAAACCGCGCTTCTTCACGGATATTGAAAATGACGTAGCTGCGGTCTTCCGGGGTTTCGATCGATTCCGCAATCAGCCCGTAGGCCGAGAACGGCTCATCATCAGATGACTCCATCAGGGTGTCGTAGAGATAGCCGCTGAGGCCTGCAGCAGCAACGCCCCTGGTCACAAAGGGATTGAAGGAATCATACCCGTTGGCGACAACGCCCATCCGCAGGGCGCCCCCCTTGGGTGCGTCCGGATTCACATAATTGAAGTGGGAGAAATCCCGGGGATAAGCCGGCTCGCCATGCATGGCGAGCCCGTGCCTGGGCTCCGGGTCCTGGGCGTGAACCTGCCATGGCAGCATGGCCATGGCCAGCAGGGTGAAAGCTCTGGTAAGGGACGAGGCTGTTCGCGTTGTTGTCATAGGTCTCTGTCAGGGGCTGTTTCTTATGTCGACATAGAGTACCAGACTTTGGCCGGGCTGAAGATAACGTGAGGTGTTGAGATCGTTCCAGCTTGCGATATCCCTCACATTCACCGCAAAACGGCTGGCAATGGTGGACAGCGAGTCTCCTTTGCGGACCTGATAGCCCACCTTGCGGACCATTCCCTTGCCCCTGTCATTGCTTGCCAGCATGCTCGGTTGCTTGGACTTGGACCAGATCACCAGTTTTTTGCCGGGAATCAGTGGGTCACCCGGTGCCATACCGTTCCAGGAGGCCACCTGTCGCACTGATACCCGGTGTTCACGGGCAATATCCCAGAAGGTGTCGCCCGAACGGACGGTGTAATCAACCCGCTTGCCATTGCTGTTCTTGCCGCTGCTCTGCTGTTTCCTGGCCAGACGTTCGTTGGCGCTGAGCGCGTAGGTGCCCGACTGTTTTGCCGCCGAAGGAATCATCAGGCGCTGGCCAATGCGAATGATGTGGCTGTCCAGATTGTTAACCTGCTGGATGACAGAGGGCGTGGTTGAATACCGTTTTGCAATGGTGCTGAGCGTATCGCCGGACTCCACCTTGTAGTTGCGCCAGGAGACACGCTCATCCGGGTCGATATTCTGTAGTGCTGCGGTAAAGGTTTCGGCTTTTTCACGGGGCAACAGCAGGCGGTGGGGGCCATCAGGTGACGTGGCCCAACGGTTAAAGGACGGGTTAAGCAGGTAGATTTCGTCAATATCCACGCCCGCCAGCTCTGCCGCCTGGGCAAGGTCCAGCTGGGAGCCGGTCTCGACGATCTCAAAATAGGGCTCATCCGCGAGTGGGGGCAGTTGAATGCCGTACTTTTCCGGCTGGTCGAATATCCTGGCAAGCGCGATCAGCTTGGGTACGTAATGGCGGGTTTCCCTGGGAAGGTCCAGGGACCAGTAGTCAGTGGCCGCATTTTTGTTGCGGTTGCGCCTCATGGCGCTGGAAACCGTTCCGCCGCCGCTGTTGTAGGCGGCAAGTGCCAGCATGTAGTCGCCATTAAAGCGGTTAGCCAGCCTGTCAAGGTATGTCAATGCAGCGTCTGTAGCTGCAATCACATCGCGCCGGTCGTCGTGCCACCAGCTCTGGGTGAGCCCGAAATACTTCCCGGTTGACGGGATGAACTGCCAGAGACCGGCGGCGCGTCCATGGGAGTAGGCAAATGGGTCAAAGGCGCTTTCAACGATGGGCAGCAGGGCAAGCTCTGTTGGCAGGCCGCGCTTCTCCGCTTCCGTGACAATATAGTGAAGGTACCGGCTTCCGCGCTTTACAACCCGGTCAATGTAGCTTGGGTGTTTCCTGTACCAGTTAAGCTGGGCCTGGACCCTGGGATCGCTGGCGTCATGGTCCAGGGCAAACCCTGACCTGAGCCGCTGCCAAAGGTCCGATACGGCCTCTTCTTCTTCCTCACTGGACTTTTCCTGTTTCGGAGTGTCCAGCTTCTGCCTGGCATTTTCCGCCGTTTTCTTGAGTGAAGGCTCGATTGCGTCGTCGAGTTCCGTGCGGGAGGACTTGTCGCCTGACTTGCTGTCGGGGTCGGATTCAATCGCTTCCTTGAGGTCTTCGTCTCCCGCCGCAACTGTCAGCTTCTCGGACTCAAGCAGGTTTGCGGAAGATTCGGTCTGGTCTCGCTCACTGGGTTCGAAGATGCTGCAACCACTGGTCAGGGTGCCAAGGAGAAACAGGATTGATAATCGCGAGACCGACATAGGCTGACTTCCGGTTAGCTGGGCGACGCCGGGTTGACCTGTCTGAAAACCCGGCATATTTAAGAGTTTACGGCGCAAAAGTTATTCGGATTCTATGGGAACGCTTTTCAGGGGGTCAACAAGACTCTCGTTACGTCATTGATAGAATTTGTTACCCGTGGCCAGTTAGAAGGTGTCTTTGCCATGCCTTGTTACGGCAAAAACATCATTCTCCGATTCAATGGTCAGCCCTGCGTTCCGGGCGTGTCGGTTTGCGGCATCAACAACGGCCTGGTCGTCCCAGCGAAGGAACGGATTCAGTTTTTTTTCATCACCCAGGATTGATGGGACGGTTGGTTTGCCGTCGTCCCGGCGTCTCTGGCACTGGGCTTCGAATTCATGTAGTGGCCCGTCATCCGGCAACCAGTGCCTGGCAAACTTCAGGTTGGCCAGGGTGTATTCGTGGGCGCAGTAGACGGCGGTTTCGTCTGGCAGATTACGGAGTGTTTCCAGGGACTGCTTCATCTGTTCCGGGGTTCCTTCGAACAGCCGGCCGCACCCGCATACAAACAGCGTGTCGCCACAGAACAACAGAGGGCGATTGTTTACGTGGCAGTCCGTGAAGTAGGCGATATGGTCGAGTGTATGGCCGGGAACGCCGAGCACGTCGAAGGTAAGGTCCTGCCAGACCACCTCATCGCCGGGGTGAACCTCGCTGGTGGCACCCTTGAACGGCGAGTTGGCCGGACCCACGATGCGGCATTGCGAAACTGTATTGGCAAGGGTTCCTACACCCCCGACGTGGTCAGGGTGATGATGGGTGACCAGGATGGTGTCCAGTTCCAGCCCGTTGTCAGCCAGGAACTTTATTGCGGGATCCGCCTGGCCCGGATCAACGATCAATGCCTTGCGGTCTTCGGTATTGAAGAGGCACCAGATGTAGTTGTCATTAAAAGCTGGAATAGCGCTGGCGGTCAGCATAGGCTCCCACATGTGCAATACGAATGTGACTGTTATCATAGTGCATTAACAGCGACGTCCCAACACCACCCGGGTTAAAACAGGGGAGCGCAGTAATGAGCCCAGCAGGCGAGATTGATTACTCGGCCAGACACGAAAGCTTTGAAAGCTGGTTCCAGACGCCCCTGGGCCGCGCCCTCCTGGCCGATCAGAGAGCCTGCGTTGAGCAACGTGTGCAAAAACTTACCGGTGCCCGACAGTTGCAGGTTGGCCTCAGCCACCGTGTGCCGCTTGCAAGTACCACCGATTTCGCCCAGCGCATCCTGACCACTCCAACATGGGCTTCGGTCATTCCTGATGGGGTGGCAGTCTGTGACGCGGATGAACTGCCCTTTCCCGGGGACTCGATGGATCTGGTTATTCTCCATCACACCGTCGACTTCTCTCCTCATCCGCACCAGGCTTTGCGAGAGGCGTCCCGGGTTCTTCGCGGGGAGGGCATGATGGTCCTGATCGGATTCAATCCGTTCAGCCTGTGGGGCCTGAGAAAACTGATCTCCAGGAACCGGGGTGGTCCCTGGGGCGGTCGCTTCATGATGAAGCGCCGGATGGAAGACTGGCTCCGGTTGCTGGATTTTTCCGTGGAATCGGCGGGTTCGTCGTTTTTCCGGGTTCCGCTTCAAAGGGTGGTGGCCACTGAGCACAAGGGGATAGTCGAGCGGATTTGTGGCAACCGGTTCCTGCCGGTAGGCGCTTATTACTGTATCCTTGCCAAAAAAAGGGTTTACTCGAGAATTCCCCGCAAGCCGGTATGGCAGAGTAAGAAGGTGATTGCACTGCCTGGCACCGGGACCGTTGGAGTTTCCCGTATTTCACCCGGTAAAAGCCGGAGCGGCCCGGGCGCCGCGCTTAACTACAATCATGTCGAGGAATGCTGATGGCCGGTAAGGTTGTTCTCTACACCGATGGCGCCTGCAAGGGAAATCCCGGGCCGGGAGGTTGGGGGGTCGTGCTCAGTTATGGCAATGCCAGCAAGAAGCTACACGGCGGTGAAGCCAATACAACCAACAACAGGATGGAGCTGATGGCGGCGATACGTGGCCTGGAAGCCCTGAAACGCCCCTGTGAAGTGGAGCTGTATACCGATTCCCAGTATGTTCGCAAGGGCATTACAGAGTGGATGCAGGGCTGGAAGCGCAATGGATGGAAGACATCGGCGAAAAAACCGGTCAAGAATGAAGATCTCTGGCGGGAGCTGGACAATGAAGTGGCGCGGCACAGAGTGAACTGGCACTGGGTGAAAGGCCACTCCGGCAATCCGGGCAATGAATTGGCGGACGAACTTGCCAATCTTGGAGTGGAAGAGCTGGCAAACGCGTAACAGACGGGGCAAATGATGCGACAGATAGTACTGGATACGGAAACCACCGG
>CAZFPG010000103.1:0-9723 GCA_964521055.1 uncultured Marinobacter sp. | reverse complement strand
TTTTTTCTTTCTGATCCGAGGATTTCATGGCCCACAATATCCACGACCACCGCATTCTGATTCTCGATTTTGGCTCCCAGTACACCCAGCTCATCGCGCGCCGCGTTCGGGAAATCGGTGTTTATTGTGAGATCAAGGCCTTTGATATCTCCGATCAGGAACTGAAGGACTTCAATCCCAAGGGTATTATCCTGGCGGGTGGCCCCGAGTCGGTCACCCAGTTGGGCGGCCCCCGGGCGCCGGAAGGTCTGTTTGAAAAGGGGATCCCGGTACTGGGTATCTGTTACGGCATGCAGACCATGGCGGAACAGCTGGGTGGGCGCGTGGCCAGCTCCGAGAAGCGGGAATTTGGCTACGCACAGGTCAAGGTGCGCGCCAAGGGGCCATTGCTCCAGGATATCACCGACCACCTGACCGCGACCGGCGAGTCCCTGCTGGACGTATGGATGAGCCATGGCGACAAGGTCGTGGTGATGCCGGAAGGCTTTGAACTGCTGGCTTCGACGGAAAGTGCACCCGTCGCCGCCATGCAGGACCTGGAACGCAACCTTTACGGTGTGCAGTTCCATCCGGAAGTGACCCATACCCTGCAGGGCCAGCGCATCCTCGAACACTTTATCCTCAATATCTGCGAGTGCGAGGCACTGTGGACTCCGGCAAAGATTGTCGATGATGCCGTCGAGCAGATCCGCAACCAGGTTGGCAGCGGTAAGGTACTGCTGGGGCTGTCTGGCGGTGTTGACTCCTCCGTTACTGCGGCACTGCTGCACAAGGCCATCGGCGACCAGTTGACCTGTGTGTTCGTGGACAACGGCCTGCTGCGCCTGCACGAGGGCGACCAGGTAATGGACATGTTTGCCAGCAACATGGGCGTGAAAGTCATCCGGGTGGATGCGGAGGACCTGTTCCTGTCAAAGCTTAAGGGCGTGGACGACCCGGAGAAGAAGCGCAAGATCATTGGCAACACCTTTATCGACGTGTTCGATGAAGAAGCCGCCAACATCCGTGATGTGAACTGGCTGGCCCAGGGCACCATCTACCCGGACGTGATCGAATCCGCTGCCTCCAAGACCGGTAAGGCTCACGTTATCAAGTCCCACCATAACGTGGGCGGTCTGCCGGAAACCATGAAAATGAAACTGGTGGAGCCACTGCGGGAGCTGTTCAAGGACGAGGTGCGTCGCATCGGGCTGGAACTGGGCCTGCCTTACGACATGGTGTATCGCCACCCGTTCCCGGGGCCCGGTCTGGGCGTGCGGATTCTGGGTGAGGTGAAGAAGAAATACGCCGAGATCCTGCGCCGGGCGGATGCCATCTTCCTGGAAGAACTCCATCGTGCCGACTTTTACCACAAAACCAGCCAGGCCTTCGCGGTCTTCCTGCCGGTCAAGTCGGTAGGGGTGGTGGGCGATGCCCGTCGATACGAATATGTGGTGGCATTGCGTGCAGTCGAAACCATCGACTTCATGACTGCACGCTGGGCACATCTGCCTTACGATCTGCTGGAAACGGTGTCAAACCGCATTATCAACGAGATCGAGGGCGTATCCCGGGTAACCTACGACGTTTCCTCCAAGCCGCCTGCCACCATTGAGTGGGAATGAACCCCTGGCTCTTTTCGGGGGCCTGTGTGCGATTACGCACAGACGCCCGAGTGCTCTGACCCCGATCCTGAGAGTGTGCTTTCGTTAGCGGACTTAATCCGGGTCCGCCGTTGCACGGTCTGCGTCAATCAGGCAGTGGCGCACGACGCAAATGCAAGCAAGGAGATTCTCATGATCAGAGTCAATACGGCAGCAATCACACTCTGTCTGCTCGGTGCACTGCCCATGGCAGCGTCCGCACAATCCTCGAATATTGGCCCACAAGAGGGCGAGCGCGAATTCTCCCTCTCCGGAACCGGCAGTAGTGACCGGGATTTCAACAGCAGTAGCATTGGCGTAACCGGTGATCTCGGCTGGTATCTCAGTCAGGACATGGTTGCTGGTATCCGGCAAAGTATCAATTATGCGGATATAGAGGGCGAGGGCGTCACAGATGATTTCTGGAACGGCTCAACCCGTGGTTACCTGAACCATCATTTTCTTGAGGATCGTGCCAGGCCCTTTGTTGGCGCAAGCCTGGGCGGAATCTACGGCGATGGCGTCAAGGACAGCGCCTTCGCCGGCCTGGAGACGGGTATAAAGTATTACGTTCGGTCAAAGACCTTTATCATGGGGCGCGTTGAATACCAGTTTCTGTTCAGCGACACCGACGACGCTACCGATGCGTTCCAGGACGACGGTATCTGGGCCTATACGGTGGGTCTCGGTTACCACTTCTGAATCAGGTTGCAGGTCGGACTTGAAGGGATGGGCGTCGGGGCCAGTGGCGAGTTTATCGCCATTGGCGCTACGCCCGTAGAGCTGCCTGACGCCGCGGAGGTCGCCGGGTTGCAGCTCGGCGAAGGCTTCGGTGTAGCGAAACCCCATAACCTGACCGGATGGTCCGGGATGGTCCAGCCCGATGGCGTGTCCGATTTCATGAATCAACGTATAACGGATGTCGTACACGTCCTTGTTACCATCGAACCCGACCTTCCACTTGTGATCGGGGTTCAGGCATACCAGCGCTTTCTTGATGGTACGCACCCCAGCCTTCTCTTCGGACTCGTAGGATACGTTGGCGAATGCCCGCATTCTCGGCTGGCCCTGGGCACCCAGAACGATATCCGCGTCACGGGCGTCGGCAACCTGGTGGAAAGAAACATCAGCAGCGCGTTCCCAGACCCGAAACGCCGCAGCTGTCTCGCGCGCCAGCGTCTCGAAGGGCAGGTGTTGCCCGGCGAGTGATTTCATCGGTGCCAGCTCGCGACAATTGCGCGCATCCTCGAACTGCAGTGTTTCGTCAGCGAAGGCATAGCTGACGCGAGCGCCAGCCCCCAGCGTCTGCTCTCCCCACTTGACCTTGTAGCCATCCAGTTCCAGCAGTCGATACCCGCTTTCTCTGTTCCCGGCAGTCAACGGAAACGCCAACAGCAGAAGAACCACCATTGTAAGCGTTTTTACAGGCCCGGACTGAAAGGGGCGTTGCAGCGGAGTCAGCATTTGAGTCATTACGACAGAGTACTGACAACCACCGGAAATAACGGTTGTAGTTTGGTAAGGGAATGTTTATCCGCAAACAACTAACCCTGGTGGAAAAACGCAGGCCTCCCGGCTAAAGGAATACCCTCACCACTGTAAAAGCAAACCCGGTTGGAACCGGAATTTTTGGCCTTGAACATGGCCTGATCCGCGGCTGCGAGAAGGTCGGCGGCGGAAGATGCGTCCTGGGGATAGAAAGAGACCCCGATGCTGGCGGAGATCTCGACAGGCTTTGTCGAGACGTGAAACGGCAAGGCGAGGGCGTCGATAATAGTCCTGGTTACCAGATCAACGTCCTTGGGCTGCTTCGCGCCGGTGAGGATTATGGTGAATTCGTCACCACCCAGGCGGGCAACCGTGTCGTCTTCGCGAACGCATCCCACCAGACGTTCTGCAACGTCACACAGGACCCGGTCTCCGGCTTCATGGCCAAGTGAATCGTTGACTTCCTTGAAGCCATCGAGATCCATGAAGAGCAGGGCAAGAGGCAGGCTGTTGCGATGTGCATGCTTGACCTCCTGTTCCAGACGGTCCAGAAAAAGGCGTCGGTTCGGCAGCCCGGTAAGAGGATCATGGTGAGCGGTGTGCCACACTTTTTCTTCTGCAAGCGCCTGTTCGGTCACATCCCTGAAAATGCAGACTGTTGCTTCTGTGTTCTGATGCTCATCCAGCACAGGGGCAAGCAGATACTCAAACCTTTCACCCTGGCCGGAAGTAAACCTGTATGTAAACTTGCCCCTGTAGGTGGTCTGGTCAGCAATCACCTTTTTCTGGTGACGCTGGAAGTCCGTTGCGAACGCAAACCCGAGGTCAATGTTGGATTTTCCGATAATGGCCCCGGGCTTCAGACCGAAAAGATCCGCAGTGGCTTCGTTTGCATAGATAAACCGGCCCTCAAGATCCAGCACAGAAATGGGGTCAGGTGATGCGATGAGAATGGCACCGAATAACCGGGTTTCCATCTCTTTGACAGTGGCGTAGTGCTCAAGCGATTCCGCGACAGCCTGGTCGATGGCTTCATGGAAGCGTGTAAGGTCTTCAAGCTGTTGTCTGGCGGCTGTTGGGTAGGATCTGGTCCAGTGAGACACTACGCTCGCACGCAGGGCACGGAATTCGGAAACTGTCTCCATCACGCTGAAGCCGCTGTTATGTCGGTCGGCACCGTGTACTTCGGCCCAGGACTCTTTTCCATGCTCCAACCCCCAGCCTTTTGATTTGGCGGTCTGTTCCGATTCGCTCTGGAGGGAGTCCAGATCCTCGGCAATAGCCAGAAGCATGTCCCTGGCGTGGTCGCGCAGGCCGGTCCTGTCCATATGACTGGCATGAAAGATGGTTTTGGCAAATTCTTCCCAATCCTGAAGAATCGGCTCTATTTCTGCCCGAATAAAATCGGCTAACCCCATGTGTTCCCGCATCTCTATGGGTCTCTCTATGAGCGAATAAAGAAGCATGACTACCCATGGCACTGTCGGGACAGGCATGCAAACGGCAGGGGCTTGCACCCCTGCCGTTTGTTCAAATCACCAATACTGCTGAGTGGTCAGAGTTACTTCTTGCTTTCAAACTCCGAAGCGGTCTCCAGCTCCTCACGGGTGATGTCGGTCCGCAATTCGGGCTCTTCGGCAGCGCCTGACCGGGTTACGTCATCCCAGCCGATGGCGACGTCTTTCTCGCCCATGCCCAGGAATCCGCCAACACCGACGACAATCCCTACCACCTGTCCGTCCTGGTCAATGATCAGGTCACTTATCGAACCCACTTTCTCGTCAGCGGAGTTCTTGAGCTCAGCACCGATCAGGGTGCTTGCCTGGATACCGTCGGCCGGAGCAGAGTCCAGGTAGCCCTGGCTCTTCATGCCAGACTGATCGCCCTCTTTCTGATCAGTTTGTGCACTCTCGTTGTAAGTGGACTTGGTAGCGTCCTGGCCTTGCTGAGAGCTCTGCGTTGCAGGATCCGCGTCCTGACCCATGCTCTGTTCTCCCAGATCTTTGTCCTCGCTATCGGTTTGTGCGGCGAATACAGCACCTGAGCCCAGGGTGATGGCCGGTGCGACCAACGCATAAAATGCGAGTGAGTGTAGTTTGTTCATGGAA
Organism: uncultured Marinobacter sp.; assembly: GCA_964521055.1. Lineage (GTDB taxonomy): Bacteria > Pseudomonadota > Gammaproteobacteria > Pseudomonadales > Oleiphilaceae > Marinobacter. The sequence goes on along the minus strand of CAZFPG010000103.1, from coordinate 4,505 downwards.
TTCTCCTGCGAATCGGGTTGCTGGTCGGACAAAACGTCCTGTTTAACCGCTTCATCACAGCTTTCCTTCCCCAGCGAAATTTTCAGGAAGGAGACTGAACCGCCACAAAGGGTGGGATTCAGGATGAAGTTCCAGCGTATGCCCAATAATCCGGGCAGTCGGTTCGCTGGCGCACCAAAGCAGGGAAACAAAGGGCGACGATCTGAGTGCTTCTGGCCCACAGGGACAGGAATTTGAGGTAATCAGGGGCCACTTTGGTGAGACGTCTGTCCCAAAAATATCCCGACTATCATTCAGTACAAGTTCAGGCAAGGCGTTTCACTCTAGAGTTGGGCCGTAATTCCAACCGCTGCAGACTGCTCAAGAAACGAGGGAGGCCGTAATGAGTATGCGCCAACACCAGCCAAAGCCATCTTCACCATCGTCAATTTATGCGCGCTACTGTCCGGTCAACCGTATTGGCGTGCAGGAAATTCGCCAGATGTATGATGTTTTCCACCGCTATTACGCCTATGCGGAGATGGACGATTTCATCAGGGATCTGAGCGGGAAACATGGGGTTATCCTGATCCGCACCCGGGGCGAGGGCAGAGTGGTGGGTTTTTCCACCGTTGTCAGCCTTGATATGACCATCGGGCGCATGAAGGGCCGCGGTGTATTCAGTGGCGACACCATTATTGAGCGGGAGTTCTGGGGGACCCGGGCACTGCAGGTTGCCTTCTTCATGTACGTGCTCAGGGAGAAGCTCAGAAAACCCTTCCGCCCGCTGTACTGGCTGTTGATCAGCAAGGGGTACAAGACGTATCTGTTGCTGGCCAACAACTTCCAGCAATACTACCCCCATCCCGATGGCGATTGCCCCGAGCTGGTCCCTGTCATCCGGCATTACTGTGATCGCATGTTTCCCGGCCACTACGATTCAGACAGGGGAGTCCTGGATTTTGGCGACAATGCCCAGCATCTCAAGGAAGGGGTCGCTTCGATCACGCCTGACCTGCGGCAGCGAGTTCCCAAGGTTCGTTTCTTTGAAGAGTGCAATCCCGGGTGGAGCCAGGGTAATGAACTGCCATGCGTTGGCGAAATAACCGTGACGACCTTGCTGGGGTTTGTCCTCAAGGCTATGGGATTCAATCGGGCCGGGGAGAATCAGAGTTCGGTGCCCGAGTCTCAGGGCGCATCCCCGGCGAGGCAGGCATGATGGGGGCGTCCCGCACTGGCCATTGGCTGTTGCGGCAACTCGTTGGGCCTGGAGCATCGTCGTTCCAGCGCAGTAGCCAGGCCCTGGAGCAGGTGCAGCGGGCAAAGCTGGCGGGCCTCCTCCGAGAGGTGGCCAACAGTCCAATGGGCAGGCTCAATGGCATTGAAGCAGACTGGAGCTGGGAGACCTTCTCACAGCGCCAGCCCATAACCGACTACGCCGACTGGGCCCGGCCCATCGAAAGCCAGATCCATTGCGGCACCGGCGGCCTTACCCGTTCACCCGTGGTGCGGTACCAGCCGACCAGCGGTTCCAGCTCGGCCATCAAGTGGATTCCCTATACCCGGCAATTCCTCACCGAACTGGACGGTGCCATCTCGCCCTGGCTGTCGGACCTGTACCGTCATTACCCGGGCATAGGCACGGGCCGCCATTACTGGTCTCTGTCCTGGTTGCCTACCGACATGCGCCAGAAAGCCAGTGGACAGTTGAACGACGACATGAAACTGCTCAGTGCCGGGAAACGTTGGTTGGCAGGGATGACCCAGGCGGTGGATGAGGGCGTGGCATTGGCGCCCACCTCCGACAACTCGCTGTTTGCCACGGTGGCCTTGCTGGCGTCAAAACGGGACCTGACCGCGCTGTCGGTGTGGAGCCCAACCTTTGCCCTGGGGCTGCTGGACATGCTGTCCCAGTGGCGCGAGCCCCTGGCTGACGTATTGCTGTCCGGTTCCTGGGGGCCGTACCAGAGCGCCCTTGGCCACCTGTCGGCACCACGCAACGCCCGTGTAGCGGCAATGCTGAAAGCCTGGGATGGGAAAGCCAGCTCGACATTCTACCGCGATCTCTGGCCCAGCCTGGCGCTGGTGAGCGCCTGGGATACCGCGGCGGCGGAGCCCTGGGCGCGCAAACTGCAAGCGGCCCTGCCCCAGAGTGCTTTCCAGGGCAAGGGCCTCTGGGCGACGGAAGGGGTGGTCACCATTCCTCTCTGGGCACCGGATTCCGCTGTTGGGGAGGCCTGCCATGTCCTGGCGGTCAATTCCCATGTCTACGAGTTTGAAGACGAATCCACGGGCCGCATCCTGCCCCCCTGGCAGTTGGAGCGTGGTCAGCAGGTGACGCCCCTGCTGACCACGGGGTCCGGCCTGCTGCGCTATCGACTCGGGGACCAACTCGAAGTCACCGGGTTCCAGGGTGAGCTACCGGCACTCCGGTTCCTCGGGCGGGGTGGGACCACCGACATGGTGGGCGAGAAAATCAGTGTGATCACCGCACAGGCTTTGTTGGACGGATTGCCCTGGCCGGCAGGTGTCAGGCCGGTGGTCATCCTGGCGGCGAGTGAGCCCGACCCCGGCGGTGCCCCGTGTTATGTATTGATGGCCGACGCCCCGGCGGGCACCGAGGAGGCTACCAGCAGGGCCTACAGCAAGGGGTTGGCCGATGCCCTGGAAGCAGGATTATGCAGCAATTTCCATTACCGCCTGGCCCGCAATCTCGGTCAGTTGGCTCCGGCTCGTTGCCTGTGTGCACCAGGCGCCGGCAGGGGTTACCTGTCGGCCTGCCGGGAGCGTGGAATGATCGAAGGAAATATCAAGGTAGAAGCCCTGAGGCAATGGATGGGTGGGTTGCCCGGGGCGGATGGATTGCCCACGGCCACTGCGGCAGTCGGGCATGACGCACGGAGCGAAAGGAACCCCAGGGAGGTATTGTTATGACGTCCATCGTCACCCCTTTATACCAGGTACGGCCAGCGTGCGAGGATGACAACGGAGCTATCCTCTCGCTATTGCAGGACAATCCGCAGCCGGGGCCGGTAAACCTGTCATTCGAGCGGGCTCCTGACTATTTCCACAGCGCAGCCGTCAGTTGCCACCAGCCGGATGTGTTTGTGGTGGAGCAGCGCCAGCCAGGCAAGCAGGCTCCCAATCTGGCGGGAGTGTTCAATATCGGCACCCGGGATATGTACGTCAACGGGACAATCCAGCCGGTACGGTATGCCCATGATTTTCGAATCGCCCATGCAGCACGGGGAGGCGAGGCGCTGTGGGCGGCCTATGAAGATGGCCGTGCCACCATCAATGGCCATCCGTGGGTGCAGACCGTTGTCCTGGCGGACAACCATCACTTCCTCAAAGCCGTCAGCAAGCGCAGGAAGGGAATGCCCGCCTTCTATCCCACGGGTGACATTGAAACCAGTTTGCTGTGTGGGCGCCGCAGGCGCGCCCGTAACGCCGACGGCCTGAAGATTCGCATGGCGGGGCGGCAGGACCTGGACATCATGCAGGGGTTCCATGACAACCTGGCACCCCAGCGCCAGTTTATACCCGCCTGTCGTTTTGCCGACATTGTCGCCGGTGACCCGTTCTATCGTGGGCTGGAAATATCGGATTACTGGCTGGCATTCGACGGCGATGAGCTGGTTGCCATGGCCGGTACCTGGGACCAGAAGGCCTTCCGGCAAACCCGGGTCAGCAGCTACAGCCTGCCAATACGGCTGGCTCGCCCCTTCTATAACGGATGGAGCCGCGTAAGCGGCGGTATCTCCCTGCCTCGCAAGGGGGATTGCTTCAATTACCGAACGATCCACACGTTGCTGGCGAAGCAAAACGACACCCTGGTGCTGGAGGCCATGTTAGGCCACCTGCACCGCTGTTTCAGACCCTATTATGACGCGCTGGTCTGTGGATTCTTTGACTGCGACCCGGGTGCCGCAGTCGCAGCAGGCTTTTCGCGGCGGTTGTTGCGCAGTCATCACTTCCTGGTGACCTGGGCTGACACTGATCCGACCACGGCACTGGATGGCAGCTTTATGCCCTATGCCGAAGTTGCCCGGCTATAGGGAGCGATATGGCCAAGGTTCCTTCCAGAAAAGTACTCCTGACCCCCGGCCGGGTTGCGGTACTCGTCTCAGGGGCACTGGTGATCCTGCTCTCCGGGGTTTACCTGTCGGCACCGGAGCAGGAACTGACAGCGCCCACCGTGACGAGCCCGGAGTTCGAAGTGCTGGAAGTTCAGCCGCAGTCCCTGGCGTTGACTCTGGAAAGCCAGGGCGTTGCCGAACCTCGGCGAAGGCTGGCCCTGGCCTTCCAGACAGGGGGAGAGATCGTGCAGGTATCGCCCGCCTTCGAGAACGGAGGGTGGGTTGAGAAGGGGCAGGAACTGGTCTGGCTGGATACCCTGCCGCTGGAGCTGACGTTGCGCCAGCGCAAGCACGACCTGGCATCCGCCCGGCTGCACAGGGAGAAAGCCCGGGCCAGCGCCCGTATGGCCAGGCGGGATGCGTCGCCGAACGCCACCTCCTATGCCC
>CAZFPG010000102.1:0-9754 GCA_964521055.1 uncultured Marinobacter sp. | reverse complement strand
AGGGTCCAGAGGTCGGTGCCTCGTTGGACGGCTTCCTGTTGCAGCTGGAGGTAACAGGAGCTGGGGGCGCTGACGTAGAAGCGGCGTTCCTTGTCGTCGGGTTTGGATTGTCTGGGGGGGATGTGGCTCATTGGTCGTGCTCCGTGACGTTGGGGAGGTCCAGGGTTCCGCAGTCCCAGGCGTCGCGCAGTTGGATCAGGCGATCGAAGGCCGGGCTGTGGTGGTTGCTGGCTTCCAGTTCGTGGATCAGGCGGTCGGTGAAGGCAGCCTTGCAGCGGGCGAGGTAGTCGCACGGGTAGTCGGTGCGGACGTCGCGCAGCTGGCTGAGGCGCTCCACCAGGGTGGATAAAAGGCCTTCCAGGGCATCCGGGGTGAGTGCAGAGGACGGGCTTGGGCCCTGGAAGGCAAAACTGGGGTTCGGGTTCCGGTGTTTCATGCCTGCGCCCTCACTTGTTCAGGCGCATGGGTCGCGGCCCAGGTGTTGAAATCGGTGATGGTGTTCTGGAGCGTGAAGCGGCTCAGGGCGTTGACGCAGTCCATGGCGAAGTTGAACAGGTCGTTGTCGATCTCGTTGAAGGCGTCGGCCATGCCTAGCAGTTTGGTGATGCTGTCGCAATAGGCATCCCACTCGCCGGTGTTGTAGAGGTGCACGGCGACGTTGACGACGGACTGGATGCTTTGCTGTTTGCGCTGTCGGAGGGCCGGGGTCATGAGAAGGCCTCCAGGCGGATGCCTTTATAGCGTTGTCCTGGTAATGCGCCACAGGTGGCCAGTTGTTCGCGGCGAAGGACCACCGAGTCCGGGAGTGTTCCTTTTACGCTTTGGAAGTAGTCCAGATAGGCATCCAGCTTGGCGCGGATCTTCAGGGCCTTCGGGTTGTCGTTGAAGCGGACGGCGTCGCCTTCGACGGGGCGCTGTTCAACGTAGGGAGAGACGAAGGACCAGCCAGCGGCACCGTTGATGCGATCACCGCCTACGGCCATCCACTGGCGACCTGAAGCGCTGACAGCCACCGTACCAGGGGCGACCATACAGGCCGGGCCAAGGCGGTCGGCAGAGGCAACCAGCTTTTCACCGTCGAAGAACCAAACGGCGGGAACCCGAGCACCGCCGTTGGTGCGAAGCTCTACAAACAGCTTCACGGCTTCACCCGCTTCGTTTAGACGCTTCATTGCCAGTCCTCCTTATCCATTGCCTGTTGCGACAGTGCAGCGATGTTCACCATGCGCACCCGGCCAATCTTCAGGGATGGCAGGTGGCCCTTCTCGATCTGGCCCCTGACCTGCCCTTCCGTGAGTCCGGTCAACTGGGAGTAGCGCTCCTGGGTCATGACCGGGGTTGCTAGCAAGATGATTTGTTTTTGCTCGTCCACTGTTTTCCACTCTGCTACACTAACTACATTCGGCACCGATACCATTAATGCACGGTGCATTTATTACACCTGACACATTAGTACACGGTGCACTATGTGTCAATAGATTTTTGTGCACCTTGGAACAATATGCCCAGCAATATTCAAGAGAGATTTGCCCACCTGGTGAGAAGATCAGGCGAACCAATCCAAAAGCTTGCTAACGAGTCTGGAATCGACTATCGGAGGTGGGTAAACGTGCTCAACGGCAGAGCTAGGCTGACCGCAGACTTCGTAGAGTTCGCAGCTCAAAAATGGATGATATTTTCTCTGTGGCTAGTATTAGGAGAAAAATTCGAAAATGATGAGGTGTGCATAAACGACTTAGTAAGTCCGTCAGAGTTTGATAAGGAGCAGACAAGCTGGAAGCTCGAATCTCTATTGGACGATCTCCAGAAGCAATACGAAGGCAAGTCGAAAGAAGAGATAATTGAACTAATTGAAAAGCTCAACCAGCTGAAAAGATAGGTCCATTCAGAGAACAGCCTGAAAACAGGATAGGCTTCAGCCTGGCGGCGAGAATCGCCAGTTCCTGGTATGGAGACCGACGAGGGGAACGACAAAAACAAAAGGGCTGGCCGTCGTAGTGTGTGGTGGAAATCACAGCATGTGTCAACAAAGTGTCGACACGTAAGCGTTTTTGTGTGGTTTCCTGTGGATCTTAATCTACAGAACTATCTGTTTTAACGGGAATTGTGGTTTTCTGTGGTGCTAGAAATACCCGTCCCAAGGCTCTCATAATCCTTTGGTCCCTGGTTCGAGTCCAGGTGGGCCCACCACTTATCCAGATCAAAAAAAACGCCCCTCAAGGAGGAGCGTTTTAGGTTTAAGATGTTCCAGTCTAAGACTGTACAACCCTATCTCATGAACGCTTACTGATCTTTCGGCCTCTCAGTCCCATTGCAAACAAACCGAGGGCGAACAATGACAAGATACCCGGCTCAGGCACCTTTACTGCATCGCCGATGGTCGCAACATGGCTGATCGTCATTTCACTACTGTCCGGGAGATTGAAACCTGAATCCAATACGGCAGTGTTGACGACGGCCCAATCGAAGTTGCTCACGTTCTCAAACAGCCCCCACCACTGGGCATTTTTGATCAGAAAGTATTCTGTCGGGCTATCTAACAGAAATCCGAGAACGGAATCACTGCCATTTACAAACTGGTAGGAAACAGTTTCTTCTTTGACGCCATAGGTAGTGGTATCGGGCGCCAAAACAGAGTTAATCCAACACTCTTCCGCCGTCTCACTGCCGCCTGGCCCACAACCACCCAAATCATTCGTTTGTGCCAACATAGGGTCAATTGCTCCGACATCGGTGCTGCCGATCATCAATCCCCAACTGACACTGGAAAATGACAGCAAAACTGAAAGTGCCAAAAACTTAGAAATCGTATTCATCATGTTTCTCCATAAACCATCACTGCTACCAACAACAGTCCAAACCAACATTGCTGTTGTTTGGTCCTACCCCCCCACCTACCTGCCTACTCAGCAGATACCTAAAGACGAGACAGACGTTTTGCTATCTGAGTTATCTTTCCTTACAAGTTAAACAAGCATGGCTCAGGCCAAAGACCTAATACTCTTTTAAAAACAGGGGACTCAGAAAACCAAATTATCGCTTTAAAGCTACAAGTCTCATAACTGTAAATTTAATCGACATTTTCTCGGATGATGCACACTCAATGACGATGGCAGGCAGGAACAATCTGTTGATATGTAAGCTCTATTCCCTCAGCGTCAAGTTTATTTACAACAATGCAGAAGAAGTCGAGACTTCAGACCGCCAGAGGCTTCAAATAAGCCTCTGGCCATTACTGACTTTGTGATCACTGCTCACCAGAGTTATCGCCCCCTCATCGGTCTGGATACCGGTCACCAGGCACTCAGAAACAAAAGGACCAATCTGTTTCGGCGGGAAGTTGGTCACTGCGAGCACCTGCTTTCCAAGCAGCGTCTCCGGATCATACAGGTCAGTAATCTGAGCACTGGATTTGCGGACGCCCACCTCCGGGCCGAAATCGATTTTCAGTTTATAGGCCGGTTTGCGAGCTTCCGGGAACTCGTTCACCTCAATGATGGTGCCGATTCGAAGTTCTACGTTCTCAAAGTCTTCCCAACTGATCATACCTAGTTTTTCCTCGCTGCAATTAAGCAAAATAATTATTGTCGGTGATCTGCCAGCAGGGTTCCAACGGTGAACGCGACATCCTCATGCATGGGGTCCCGCCAGGGTTCTGCCAGGGCGTCGGCTTCCCACTGCTGCATGCTGTCTAACGACAGAATTCTCTCTACATAGGCAGCTGATTCATCGCTCAGGTCCAACCCGTAGGTGCGCACCCGGTAGACCACAGGGGCGAAGAATGCATCCACGGCGGTAAACCGTTTGCCGGCCAGGAACGGGCCACCGAATTGCTGCAGGCCATGAGACCACAGGCTGTCAACTCGGTCGATATCCTTTTGCAAGCTCTCGCTGATGGTGTTCATACGGATCCGCAGGCCAACATTCATGCTGCAGATATCCCGCAACGGCTGGAAACCAGAGTGCATCTCAGCGGCAGCACAGCGGGCCCAGGCACGGGCTTTGGGGTCCTTGGGCCAAACATCGTCATGGTGTTCCGCCAGGTATTCGGTGATGGCCAGGGAGTCCCAGACAGTTGTGTCCTGGTCTATCAGGCAGGGAACCTTGCCGCTGGGGCTCAGCTTCCTGTATGCCTGCCAGGCCAGTTTGTCACCGAACACGATCAGCTGCTCATTGAAATCAATGCCCAACTCCTTCATCAGGACCCAGGGCCGCAATGACCATGACGAGTAGTTCTTGTTCGCAATATGAAGGGTATACATCCCTGTCTCCATTATGGTGGGGTGATTCATTCAGAAATCATTTTTGCCGAATACCGTGGCTTCGTATACAACTACACCAAAGCCGTTAAAAATAACATAAGGAATGCACCATGCCCTTCTCTTCCAACCACATTGATGAGCTCAACCTGCTTGCCATGTTCGACCTTTCTTCCGCACAGGAAGGCATCAAGGTTCACCAGCATTCTGCTGCACCTGAAATGGTTGCTGCAGCTGAGCGTCTTCATAACAAAGGCCTTATTACGCAGAAGGATGGCGGGTATCTGACAAGTCTGGGCAGTGAAACCGCTGAGCATGCGCAAAGAGTCTTATCGGTGTTGTCCAGCGACTGACCCCCGACACTTCTCATCCTGTCCACAGGGCTCCTACTGGGAGCCTTTTCGCTTCCCCCTCTCAAAACCTGTAACAGTTCACAACTCCCCGTAACAAATAAAAACACCATTCGGCCTGATAAGACTCTGTATTTCCGGCATTTTTAGACCACCTTTCACCTGGAAGTGGTCATTCCGACACCAAAAGCTGTCAAAAAAGCCAACGTCCCGATAAGACAAGAACACTACACTGCTTTTCGAACAAACGTACCAATGATGGTTGTCAGCCCTGTCACCCTAGCGGGGCACGGCGAAGGTCAATAACAAGACAAACGAATGGAGTGTGTTTCATGGTCTCTACCTCCCGATTTTCCCTGCGTGCGATAACCCTCGCCGTTGCCGCCGCCTCTGCCGGCTTTTCACTCAGCACCTCCGCCAGTATGGGCAATCTCGGCACCACTTATGGTGTTATGCCGGTGGATGTGGCCACCGCCCAGTCCCTGTCCATGTTCAACGATCAGGTATCGGCCACCTATTACAACCCCTCTTACCTGGCCAGTGACGAACGTGGTGAGCTCACTGGCGGCATTCTCCATGCAGAGCAGGAGTTGCACTCCAGCAGATCTGATGCAGACGGCGATATCGTTTCCGACTCCCCCAGCCAGCATGTGCTGATCGGCATGAAGACCAACCTGGCATCCCTGACCCGCTTCAAGCATCCGATTTACCTGGGCTTTATCGCGGGCGTTGAAAAGTATGGCAAGGAGATGCTCGCTTTCTCCTCCGAAACCTCGGAAACCGGCCAATACCTGCAATACGGCAAGGAGCCTCTGTTCCTCAACATTGGCGGTGCCACTCCGCTCTGGCGCGGCATTTCGGGCGGGTTCTCCGTGCGTGTAACCCTGGAAGCCGCTGCACAGCTGGACGCTGTCTCGACCCTCGGTGGGGAAACCAGCCGCGAGCGGCTCGCTGTTAATGCCGAACCGTCCCTGAAGTCCATTCTTGGCACAACCATCAAATGGGGGGAAACCCTCTGCCCGGACAGCAGCTGTTTCCTTGATGGCTGGGAGTCCGCCCTGACCTATCGCACCAAGTCGTCTGCCTCTACCGCGGTGGACTCCAACATCATCGTAACCCAGACCATCCCGGACCCGGGCCTGAGCCTCGCCGTTGCCACCATTGACTCCTTCCAGCCGGAGACCATAGGGATTGGCACCCAATACAAGGGCGATGGCTGGCGTGTCGGTGGCAGCATCGAACAACAGAACTGGTCGGAACTGGAAGACGAATTTGCCGGCGACACCATCAAGGACCAGGAAGATGTCAGTGCCGGCAACCGCATCGGCTTTGACGATACTCTCGTACCCCGCATTGGCGCCGAATACCAGCTAAGCCGCAACTTCGCCCTTCGTGGCGGCCTGGCCTATGAAGAGTCTCCCCTGAAAACCACCCGCAATCCCGAGCTCAACTATCTGGATACGGACAAGATCGTGGCCGGGCTGGGTATCAGCGCCATCTACGAGCGCACCCGCCTTCTGGCCCATCCGGTGCGACTGGATATCGGCTACCAGTATCAGCAGCTGCAGGACCGGGACTTCACTATCGTCGACTTTGAGGGCAACGAGCAGCAAGCCACCGCCGACGGTGATATTCATGTAATCAGCGGCTCCATCACCCTGAAGTTCTGAGGAGAGGTTTGCCATGAACTATAAAAATACACTGGCATTATTACCCGTAGCGATTCTTGCCGCCTGCGGGGGTGGGGATGACCAAACAGTCAACGAACCCGCCACTCCCGGATCCGTGGTTTATTCCTACCCGGCTGATGGTCAGCGTGAAGTGAGCCCGAAAGCTGATCTGGTACTGAGATTTTCCAGTGCCCTCAGCGACAACGACATAGCAGAAAAAATACGCATTACCGATGGCAACACTGAGGTGGCCTTCTCTACAGAGAGTGTCGATCAGGGGAAAAGCCTGACTATCTCACCGGACACAACGCTGCGCCCTGGCACGGAATACACCGTTGAGTTCAACGAAGAGCTTGAAGCGGAAGGTGGACGCCTTATCGGAACACCCAACGCCATTGGCGCTGACGGCATCCAGTTCACCACACGTGGAGCCCTCAGTGGTATCGCCGCACTGGATAACCTCGGCTCCGGGTTTACCGTAGCCGAGATGATCCCGTCTCCGGGCAATACCTTCAAGCCAATGAATTTCTCCACGTTCCGGCTGCGTCTGACTCAGGCAGTACATCCCCAGTGGAAGGAACGCGGCGGGGTTATTGAGCTCACCGATAGTAACGGTGATGCCGTACCCGCCACTATCCTGGTCAATGGCCGCTACATCACCATCGACCCGTGCCTTGCCGATAACCCGGAACTGTGCGGTCGTGAAGACGACGTTCTGGATTCCGGTGAAACCTATACCGTCTCGGTCCGGAACCTGCCGGGAATCCATGGTGACACCCTGGCCGAATTCACAGAAGAGGTGACCCCGCGGGATACCAGCCCAACAGTTGTGCTATTCCAGGAAGTAATTGATTCCGGGCTGGGTACCGGTGAGGACGAGGCCAACGCCCGCCGTTCCCGCCTCAATGGCCAGGTTATCAATGGCGTTACCCTGAATTCGGTATTGCAGGGAATAGCGGGGCCATCGCAACAAACCGGCGGTCTGTTTGCAGAACTGGCCTATGCACCGGCCTTTGAAGCCGATGAGCCACTGCCACTGCGGGTACCAAAAGGCAGTGTGCTGAACAGTACCAGCCTGGATGTGAGGATTAACGGTAGCGTGCCTGTTATCGACCCCGCAACTGGCGAGATGCAGAAAACCGGCAACATCAAGGTTACCATGCTGTCGGATGCAACCGGTTACCTGATGCCCAACCCGTACACCGATGACATGGATGCCCCCCGCCACGTCAAACTGTTCATGGATGTCTCCATGAACACGGAAGAGGCGCAACCAAACGCTTCCCTGTCCCAGGACCTGCTGGGCGTGGAGCTTACCGGTATCGCGATTGTGGAAGACGGAGTACTGACCATCGATGCCATCGGCATGGTTGAACCCAACCTGCTGGGCCAGGAATTCACCGACTCCACCATCGCCTTCCGCATAGAAGCAGCGACGGATTCGGAATCGGCACTGGACGCCGCCGAGCAACGTGACGAGGAACTGGCGGACCACACTGGCCCGCAGCTGGTGAGCTGGATGCCGGGGCCGGAAGACGCAGTCCCGGAAACCCGCCAGGACATGCAACGCCCGGGGGACCCCATTGTCCTCAACTTTGATGAACCGCTGGATGCGGATACCATTGCCGATGGCATTGTGCTTGACGCAGAGGGCACGCCACTGACCACAGTGGACGGCAGCCTTGAGGCCAAGCTGGACGGCACGGCCCTGGTACTGAACCCGGAAGGCGGGCTCAAACATGGTATTGACTATACCGTCCAGATCGGCAACGCCCTGACAGACCTTGCCGGCAACGGTGCGACACCGGAAGACCTGACATTCTCCTTGCCGGACGTAGGGGGTGACTCGGTTGCCAAAGCTCCGCCCCTGGCACTGACCACCTACCCCGGGTACCCATGCCCCACCACCGGCGTAAACCTGAGCGAGGGCGCTCATGGCCAATGCATTGATGCTGCTGAGGATGGCCCCGCTGGTGATGTGCTTCCAGTTACGGAGCTACCCGAAGACCGCCCCATTGTGGTGGTGTTCTCTCAATCGATGGATCTGGACACCATCAACGACAACACCTTTATCGTCGAAAAAGTGTCCGACTCCTCCACCCCTGTTGGCTCTGGGGAAACAGTTAGCGGACGGCTGGAGAAAAACAACCAGCGAATTCGCTTCTACCCCGATAGTCCGTGGGATACCGCGGAGGGTATCTTCTACCGCTACACTATGAAATCCGCCAGTGGTGTCGGTGACTGCAGTTCTGCAATTTGCTCGGAGCAAGGCTACCCGCTGCAAACGGATATGCTGGTTGACTCCACCGATACTGGCGGCCCCGATATGACCATCTACTTCGAGGGTGCAGTGAGCCAGGAGACCGTCTTCACCCCGCTGCGTAACCTACCGATTCGTGATGTGAACTCCAACTACATAGTGGACTGTCCGACATTGGGCGGAGAAGCATGTCTTGAGCCGTTCAACCACGAAGGCAGCGAGGCTGATGGCTTTCAGCCCTCCGCAAACGCTGCAAAACTCCTGGTTAACGGCCAGACGGCCGACGGGGGCTTACTGGGAGACCTTGACGCTCGCGTTGGGTGTAGTACAGATGGCCCGGACTGCCCACGCAATAAATTCATCTACCAGACATACGCGCTTAATACTGAAGTCACTGGCCCGGCAGTGGACCCTGAAACCGGTCAGGAAGGTGTCGGCGTACTGTTGTACCCAACCCTGCTGGCTACCACCTCAACAGATGTCTACATTGACCTCCCCCTGCTACTTGGCGGTGAACAGACTTCCACCACGGGCCCGCAAATCCTGCGAATGCGATATGCCAAAGATGACCCTGAGTGCACCAGTGACTGTGCCCGAAACAGCCTGATACCGGGTATCATCGTTGAAGGTGAGGACGGCCCCGTCTTCAAGACCGAAGCCGAGCTGTTCCTTGACGCACCAAATCTGGAGGCGCCTCTTGACGCAACACACAACCTCTATAGCTATCCGTTTACCCTAAAGCTCGAGGGCCCGGTGAAATTCTTTGACGATGGAAGAATGCAGGTGGAACAACGAAATACCAACGTGCCGGAAATCAACGTGGTAGCCGTTGCGTTCGAGTCGGCAACAGTTGAGATTCCCCTATTCATCCCCCAGCAGGGCGTTTACCTGAATTTCCTGTCCAACCCCATAAAAGAAATTCCAGCAGAGTACTAACTTCAGGCTCCGCTACTCATGGCCAGCCTTCGGGCTGGCCTTTTTTATGGCCGGTAAAGCCAAAAACCGGTTTTCCCCTCTTATTGATTTCCTGCTAATCTGGTTTTCTATTGAAACTAACTCCCAATTTGGACTGGCAAGCGGGCAGGGTATTCCGAAACCGTGCGGAGCCATGGATGGCGGAGCCCGAGCGTACAGGGATGTATTCACAGCGTGTTTCGGAATACCCTGCCCGTTTGCCAGAGCACATAGTCAATAAAAATACCGGAGAGACCCATG
>CAZFPG010000101.1:0-9773 GCA_964521055.1 uncultured Marinobacter sp. | reverse complement strand
CGCTTCCGACGTGGCGACCCTGTACCGGATCCTGACCCGGGTTTATGAAACCGGCGACCGCCGCTACATCGGGCAGTACTCGGAGATTGCCCTGCGACGGGTATGGCACGGAGAGCGCTTCAGCTGGTGGATGACCACCATGCTGCACAACTTCGACGGTGAGGCCGGCACCAGTGGCCTGGAAGGCCAGATGCACGAACGTTTCATGACGTCCGAGGTGGACTACTACCTGAACTCGGAAAACGGCCGCAGGGTGATTGCCGAGCAGTATGTCGGCCTGCCCTACGAGGCGCTCCCGGAAGGACTGGAGTAACACCGAGTGGCACTGTTTGACACCAGCAGTGCCCGCTCCTGCTCCAGGCCGGCCACATCAACGCGCCGCCAGTTCATTCAGCCCCACGACGACGCCCACCAGATAGCGTTCCAGCGCGCCGGTCACCCGCCCCGGATCGCGATCGAGCAGGCGCTGGCGCACAAAGCGGTAGGACCAGTATTGTTTACCCAGCGTATCGGCATGCTCCGGCATTAGCCTGATCAGCTCGGCGAAGCCCTGTTCGATGGCCCGGTCACGGGCGACGAACTCGGCCTCCTCGAAAACCAGCGAATGATCGCCGAGCACCCGCGCGCTACGAGCCAGGGCGTGCAGCAACAGGTCGGCGATATCGAGGCTCTGGCGATTGAGCAGTTGCTCATGCGGCGCCACCTCGCCCTTCACCCGCTGGTAGGCGTCGGCCGCCTGCCGATCGAGCTGCGCGCGGCTGTCGAGCAGGCCTATCAGCAACTGAGGATAGCGCGGCGCCGCATTCCGCGGCAGCGCCTGCAGTTCGTCCAGCCAGGCATTCAGGCTGGCCAGCGAATCGCCGATCTCCGGCGGCGGGTCGAGTTCCACCGCCAGCACGTCCAGGCGCTGCCGCGCTTCGCGCAGGCTGGTGAGGTGCCTGGCATCAGGCTGCAGCCGTGGATTGGCGTCGAAGTAGAGCAGCGCGTTGACCGCCAGCAGGGTCGCCTGGCTGCGCAGCTGTTGGTACTTCTGGCTCGGCACCGTGGCGTCAACCAGCGACGCCGCCAGCAGCAACCAAGCCAGGCAAGCACCCTGCAGGGCACGCATTCAGACTTCTCCAGCCAGTTGGGGCACCGCGGGCGCTTCGTCCGCAGGCGCTTTGTCCCTGGCGCCGAAGATCTTCTGCGGCAACAGGAAGTAGGCCAGGGCCGGCAGCAGGATCAACGCGCCAAGCATGTTCATCAGGAACATAAAGGCCAGCAGGATGCCCATATCGGCCTGGAACTTGATTGGCGAGAAGACCCAAGTGGCCACGGCGATGGCCAGGGTGATGCCGGTCAGCAGCACCACCTTGCCGGTGAACAGCAGCGCACGGTAGTAGGCCTCGGACAGCGAATCGCCAGCACGCATGCGCGCCAGGATCACGCTCAGCACGTAGAGCGCGTAGTCGATGCCGATACCCACGCCGAGGGCGATCACCGGCAGGGTGGCGACCTTGACGCCCATGCCCAGCCAAACCATCAGCGCCTCTGCGAGGATCGAGGTGAGGACCAGCGGCAGGATCGCGGCGAGCACCGCGCGCCAACTACGGAAGGTCACCCAGCACAGCAGGATCACCGCGCCGTAGACCCAGTAGAGCATGTCCTGCATGGCCTTCTCGACCACAATATTGGTTGCCGCCTCGATTCCGGCGCTACCGGCGGCGAGCATGAATTTCACGTCAGGCAGCTGTTGCTCGGCGATAAAGACTTCGCTGGTGTCCACTACCCGGCTCAGGGTGTCGGCCTTGTGGTCCGCCAGGTAAACATACAGCGACAGCAATGAGCAGCCCTGATTGAACAGCTCGCGCGGTGCGCGGGTCTGTACCGCGCCGAGGGCGCCTTCGTTGGGCACCAGTTCGTACCACTTGAAGTTGCCTTCGTTGTAGCCGGCGGAGGCGATCTTGCTCAGTGCCGCCATGGAGTTGGTTGACTCCACCCCTGGCAGTTGCTCCAGTTTCCAGGCTAGCTGGTCCACTGCCGAGAGGGTGTTGTAGCGGGTGCACTGATCCTCGGGCGTACGGACCATCACCACGAAGATGTCAGAGCTGGCGGCGTAGTTCTCGTTCATGAACTGCACGTCGCGGTTGTAGCGCGAATCCTCGTGCAGCTCCGGAGCGCCGGGGTCGAGGTCACCGATCTGCAACTGGGTACCAACACCCTTGCCGAAAACCGCCAACGCCAGGCCAACCAGTATGGCGGCGACAGCCCAGCGGCGAGTGGTGAAACGATCAAGCAGGCGCCACAGCGGATGTCGCACCAACCCGGCGGCGTCGGCCTGCTCAGCCTGCAAACTGCGCTGCGCGGCCTTGGGGCTGACGCCGACATAGCTGAGCAGCACCGGCAGCAGCACCAGGTTGGTCAGGATCAATACGGCGACACCGATACTGGCGGTGATCGCCAGGTCCTGGATCACCTGGATTTCGATCACCATCAGCACCGCAAAGCCCACCGCATCGCTGATCAGCGCGGTCAGGCCTGCGACGAACAGGCGGCGGAAGGTCAGGCGCGCAGCGACCCAGGGCAGCATGCCGCGGCCGATGTCCTGCATGATGCCGTTCATCTTCTGCGAGCCGTGGCTCATGCCGATGGCGAACACCAGGAACGGCACCAGGATCGAATACGGGTCCAGCTCGTAGCCCATGGTGGAAAGCAGGCCGACCTGCCAGAGCACCCCAACCAGTGAGCAGAGCACTACGATGGAAGTGCTGCGTACGCAGCGGGTGTACCAGAACAGCACGGCGATGGTCACTGCCACCGCGGCGATGAAGAACAACCCAACCTGCAGCAGCCCTTCGATCAGGTCACCGATCAGCTTGGTGAAGCCGGTGATGTGGATATGCACCTGCTCACTCTGGTACTTGTCACGCAACGCCTCCAGGCTCCGCGAGAACTCGCCAGCGTCCAGCGCCTTGCCGGTCTCCGGGTTGGTCTCCAGCAGCGGCACGTAGATCACGCTGGATTTGAAGTTGGCGGCCACCAGTTGGCCAATCTCGCCGGAACGGGCAACGTTGGTGCGTACCTCTTCCAGACTGTCCGGGGAACCGTCGTAACTGCCCGGAATCACCGTGCCACCATCCAGGCCCTCCTCGGTCACCGCGGTCCAGCGCGTGGTCGGCGTCCACAGCGACTTCATATAGGGTTTGTCGACCCCCGGCAGCAGATAGATCTCGTCGTTGAGTTTCGCCAGGGTGTCGAGGTACTCGGCGCTGAAAATGTCGCCCTGCTCCGCCGTCACGGCGATTCGTAGCGCATTGCCCAGGCCACTCAACTCGCTGCGTTCGGCAAGAAAATTGGCCACGAACGGATGGCTGGTGGGGATAGTCTTTTCGTAGCTGGCGTTGATGCCGATGCGCGCGGCCTGCCAGCCAAGCGCCAGGGTGGCCAGCAGGCACAGCAGGATCACCCAGGGCCGATGGTTGAAGATCAGCCGCTCCACCCGGTTACCCGACGCGCTGTCGAAGTCTTCCAGACCGATCGGGCTGTGCATTGCGTTCGATGATTTTTCGTATTTCACATCTGACTCCTAACTGCGCAGGGGGCGCTGGCGTGGCCGTTCACGGGTGGGCCTCGGCCGGGACATCCTGGCGGGCGGCCAAGCCACCCAGACCGACACTGGTCAGGCTGCCGTCTGGCGCCTGTTCGACGGCGGAGACCGTCGCTCCGTCACGGGTGCGCCGGTGTTCGAAATGCATGCCGCCATCATCGCTGAGCAGCAATTCGCCGCTCTGGCTGGCCAGCAGCAGACGACCATCATCCAGCTCGAGGCCGGCGGACAGGGCCGACTCCACGCCGGTGTCCAGCTGCTGCCAACTGTCGCCACGGTCACTCGACCACCAGGCATTGCCCCGCAGGCCGTAGGCCAGCAGGCCGCCACTGCGGCTGACCAACAGGCCGAAGAAACTGCCCTCGTAGGGCGATTCGAGGGCCTGGAAGGTCTGCCCATCATTGCTGGAACGCAGCAGCACACCGCGCTCGCCGGCGATAAACAGCTGATCGCCCTGGGCTCGAATGGCGTACAGGTGCATGCCCCTGGGGTTTTCCACCTGTCCCATCCACGACTCCCAACTGGCGCCGCCGTCCGTGGTACGCAGGATCAGGCCATAGGCGCCAACGATGTAGCCGTGCCGGCGGTCGCGGAAATACAGGTCGAGGAAGGGTTTATCCGGGCCATCGGCAACCAGCCACTCGGCGGCCCTCAACAACTGGGCATCGTCACCCTGCTGGGCCTCCGACAGTGCCAGCTGCGCGGCCTGGACACCGTCCAGTTGCTTGCTCCAGGTTTCGCCGCCATCCGTGCTGTGCAGGACCACGCCAAGGTGCCCCACCGCCCAGCCGTACTCGGAGTCGACAAATTGCACCGATGTGATGCTGATGCTGGCCGGCACCCGGGCCTGGCGCCAACTCGCCCCGGAGTCGTCCGAGAGCAGGATAATGCCGCGCTCGCCAACCGCCACCAGGCGCTCACCGGCACGGGTCACGGCGAGCAGTACCGAACGCTGGGCCTTGGCGCTATGCAGCGCCGGCTGGTCGAGCAAGGGTAGCTTCGTGCCGGCCGCAGACTCCGCCGTCGCCCAACCGGGCAACAGCAACACGGTCAGCAGCAGGGGTAACACCCGGGTGAGTGAGAAATGACCGATCATAACCGCTCCAACCACTGCATATAGAGTTATCCAGACCGGAATTGCCGTGCGCCCACGCCTGGGCATAGGCGCACGGAGCAAACCCGGCAGCTCGGTCAGCGCATGCTGTCGCTGGCCATGGCGTCTGGGGTGAAGAACGACGACGACTGACGTGAAGTCGCCTGGTACTGCACATCCAGATCGTTGGATGAGGAGTTGAGGAAGTAGGCCCCGGTCTCCAGGTTGTAGTTACCCCACATGACCTGGTTGGTCAGCAGCGGCATTTCCGGCGCGAGCATGGTCAGCGAATAGTTGTGCCGGCCCAGCTTGCCCTGCGCGTCGTAACCGTCGACCAGCAGCACCTGCCAGGTGTCCTCGTCCACGTAGTAGGTACGCCTGGGCACCACATGGCGCTGGCCATCCTTGAGGGTTGCCTCGACCACCCACACGCGGTGCTTCTCCCAACGCACCAGATCGGGATTGAGGAAGCCCGGCTTGACCAACTCGTCGCTGCTCGCCGCCGCGGCGCGGTTGTTGTTGTAGGGCACCAGCAGTTCCTTCTTGCCGGCCAACTTGAGGTCGTGACGGTTGGTCGGGCCGAAGACCATGAACGCCTCGTCGAAGAAGCCAACGCCTGAGGTGACGAAGTCCGGGGTGTCGTAGGCGATATTCGGTGCACGGCGCACCCGGCGCTGGCCAACCAGGTACTGCCAGGCGGCACGCTTGGCCGGGTCCATGTCCCAGTGGGTCATCAGGCCTTCACCGGCCTTGGATGCCGGCTGTTCGGTGGCCACCCTGCCGATCAGAAATTTGCCTTCAAAAGTCTCCAGGCTGCCTTCCTTGAAGTAGTAGGGGCTTTGGAACCACATCCGCGCGCGGGTGGCCAGGATCTTCTTGCCACCGGAGGTCATCAGCCAGGTATCGAATGGCGCGTAGAAGGTATCGGCACCCGGCCAGGCCAGGCGTTGGTTCCACAATACTTCAGCACCGTTCTTCGGCAGCGGAAAGGGAATGCCGCCGTAGGCGCCGCTGACTTTCTCGGTGGGCACATCGAGCGTGGCGCGGGTCGCGTTCTTCAGGGTGTTGTCGTACACCCACTGGGGCGCTGCGGCGCTACGCCGGGTCGGGTAGACGTCCAGACGGTAGTCCGGGTACTTCTTCAGCAGCGCCTTGGTGCCCTCGGCCAACAGCTCATCGTACTGCGCCATATTGCCAGAGTTGACTGAGTAAAGGGGTTTGTCCGCGGCGAACGGGTCTGGCCGCTTGTCGCCGCTTTCATAACCGGCCGGCGCTTTGGTGTAGCCGCCGGTCCAATCCGGGATGGAGCCGTCATCGTTGCCGGCGCGCTCAGCGCCCAGGGGCGTGAGATCGGCATTGAGCCGCGCGGCCTGTTCCGGGGAGACCGCCGCTTGCGCGAAACAGCTACCCAGCAGGGCAATCGTCAGGACAGATAGATGCAACGAAAATTTGTTTTTCATGGCGAATATAACCTCTTATTAGAATGTGGTTTTCACGTAGGCGGAGATGAAATCCCGGTCGGCCAGCGACTGCTCGTAGCTGAAGTTGCCGTCCTCACGCACCCCCTGCCCCTTCTTGCCAAAGAAGTTCACGTAGCTGACACCGAAGTCCCAACGCTGCAGATAGGTGGCCTTGAGCCCGATGCTCCAGTCGCCGGCATGGGTGTTGCCGAAACCGGCCTTGCTCACCGCCGAGGAACGCCCGTCGAGGACCACGCCCAAACCCACAGGCACGCTCATGTCGATACCGTCGCCAATCTGGAAATACGCCGGCTCGGCCAGCACACGCAGCGCGGTGGCGTCGCGGGTGGTGTTGGAGTCCAGCGCCCCGCGGTTGTCGGTCACGCTCAAGGTGCGGTTCCAGGCCAGTTCGGCAAGCACCGAACCACCATCCCAGAACGCGTTGGGCGTCAGCAGGTAGATGGTCGAGAGGTTGACGTGCGCGGTCTTGCCCTTGGCGTAGAGCGCGTCGTCGCTGTTGTCCGGGGTAGTACCAGGCGTTACCACCTGAAGGTTGCTCACCAGCGGCGCATCCCAGCGCAACGAGGCTTCGCCAGCGAAGTTGAACCAACCATAAGCAGTGGAGAAGCTGGCGCCGGCGGTCCTGATATCCTCCGCAAAGACCTGGCGGTAGGAAGCCAGAACCGGTGGTGGCGGACCAAAAACGTTAACGTCGGCGTACAGGGCGCTGGGGCCCTTGTCGTGGTACTTGGCGGCATAGAAGCCAAGCTCCAGCTCGGTGCCTTCCGGCCTGTAGCGCATCTGCACGCCACCCTGACCCGAGTCTTTGGCTTCAATGTCGTCGGCATGCACTGTCTCGCCTCCGAATACATCCGTCAGTGAACCCGAGCCTTCGCCAATCGCGTCGCTATCGCTCAGGTAGCTGCCGGCGCCCGGCACATTGGAGCGCTCCCATTCGAACTGGTAGTAGGCGCCAACCGAAAACTGCGGGTTGATCTGCAACTGCCCGGACACTTGATTGACCGGCCGCAGGATCTCCTTGAACTGGGTGCCCGGCACGCTGAGCAGCTTGACGACATCGGTTGGTCCCTGGGCGTTGGCAATACCGTTGCCGCCGTAGAACAGGCTTTCACCGTAGATCAGGCTGTGCCGGCCGAGGCGCAGGGTGCCCCGGCTCGAGTCGCCGAGGCTGCCGCGAACGAACACGAAGGCATCGAGGATCTCGGCGTCGCGTCCGTGCAGTTCGCGGGTATCGTCGAGGAAATCCACCTGCAGGTCACTGTCGGTGTTCTTGTTATAGACATCGTCATACCAGGCCGCGCCACTGACGCGCAGGCCATAGTTGCGGGTGCTGATATCGAACTCGGAGAAGACATCCAGGCGGTTGGACACCAGGCCGCGGTCAAAATTGTTGTCGCCCTGGCTCTGGATATTCGGGAAAAGCCCGCTGGAGTCCTTGGTGATGGCGCTGTCCTGCTCCTGCAGGCGGTAGGCCACGCTGTATTTGACGGTGTTATCCCAACGCGCCCGCCATTCGGAGGAGCCCAGGTCGAGGGACATGGCGCTGGCGCTCGACAGGGGCAGCGCGGCGCCAATGGCGGTAGCCAACGCGGCACGCGTGAAAACAACAGCTCTGCTCTTTTTCATGATTTTCCTCATTGTTCTTGTTTGTCAATCTTGCCCGCCGGCCAAACGGCCTGCCGGACTCAATGGTTTCATTCAGTTCATGTGCAATGGACTTGCTCCGGCTACAACGCCTTGTTCAATCCCCCCAGATTCAGCCGCCGTTGAATTCCAGGCCCACTACCAGCGCAGCAGCACCGGCGTAGCGGGCCCACCCATTGATTCGGTTCACAGGTAGGTGGAGGCCAGGCCCCCATCCACCGCAATGTTCACGCCGTTGATCCAGCGCGCGCCGTCGGTACAGAGGAAGGTGATCGCCGGGGCGATCTCGTCTGCATAGGCAGGGCGCTTCATGCGTCCGGCGTCCTCCTGCACCCGCTCCTCGCCCAGCATGGTGACAAAATCACCCAGGATGGGAGTGAACACAGGGCCGGGTGCGACACAGTTCATGCGCACGTTGTGCTCGCGTAACCAGGGGGAGGCCTGTTGCGTGGTCCAGACGATCAGCGCTTCCTTGAAGTACTGGTAGCAGGTTTCCTGGGGAACCGGGTTGCCCTTTAGCCAGGCGGCGCCTTCACCGAAACTGTCGGTGGCGGCCAGTGCCTTGTGCTGTTCCAGACGTTCCGGCCATTCCCTACCCAGGATGGAAGCGATATTGACGATGGAAGCACCGTCGTTGAACGACGGCAGCAGGGCCGTTGTCAGGTGGCGCAGGCCCAGGTAATTGACCCGGCCAACCAGGTCCACCGGCGCGGTACCGGGAACACCGGCAATGTTGCACAGGGCGTCGATATTACCCGGCAGTTGCTTTACCGCCTGATCGATGCTGTCGGTATCGCCCAGGTCAACCTTGACGAAACCGTCCAGGGTCATTGCGGGTTCGTTACAGTCGAGCCCAATAACGGCGGCACCCTGGAAGCGCGCCAGACGCGCAACTTCCGCGCCGATGCCTGAGGAGACCCCGGTGACAACCAGGGTTTTGTTTTGAAGTGTCATTGTTTCTTCTCTTTATTATTGACTCAGAACGGGTAACGCGGCGCTTCACCTTTCACGGTGACCCACTGCCAATGGGTGTAGTTATCCCAGTCCGTCGGACCGCCCACACCACCGCCGTTGCCGGAGTTACCGCAACCGCCAAAGGGATTGACGCACTCGTCGTTGACGGTCTGGTCGTTAATGTGCAGCAGGCCGGTGTGCAGTTGATCGCCCAGGGCGAGGGCTCGCGTTACGTTATTGGATATCACGGCGCCCGAGAGGCCGTATTCCGTCTGGTTCGCAAGCTCAACGGCTTCCTCGTCGGTGCGGAAGGTCACGATATTGGCCACCGGCCCGAAGATTTCCTCGTCGAAGCAACGCATGCCGGGGCGCACGCCCGACAACACGGTCGGCGAGTAGAACAAACCGTTGTATTGGCCCCCGGCTTCCAGAACGGCGCCGGCCTGGATGGAGTCCTGGACGATGCCGTGAACCTTCTCCAACTGGCGCTCATTGATCAGCGGGCCAATGGCGACTTCCTCCGTCGCGGGATTGCCGACAGGCAGGTGCCTGGCTTTTTCGGCAACCTTCTGGATCAATGCCTGGGCGATGCTTTCCTGGACCAGGATGCGACCGGACGCCATGCAGATCTGCCCCTGGTGCATATAGGCGCCCCAGGCGATATTACTGGCCGCCAGATCCAGGTCGGCGTCGTCAAGAATGATCAGTGAACTCTTGCCACCCAGCTCCAGTGCCACCTTCTTCAAGTGGCGACCGCAGGTTTCGCCGACTTTGCGTCCCGCCGCGGTGGAGCCGGTGAAGGCGACCATGCCCACTTCCGGTACCGTGCAAAGTGCCTCACCGACATCCGCGCCGCCGGGAAGTACTTGATATAGCCCCTTGGGCAGCCCGGCATGGGCGAAGGCCAGTGCGACCAGGAAACCACCGGTCACCGGTGTCTGGGGATCAGGCTTGGTAATAACGGCATTACCGGTGGCCAGTGCCGGTGCGATCGAACGCAGCGAGAGAATCAACG
>CAZFPG010000100.1:0-9894 GCA_964521055.1 uncultured Marinobacter sp. | reverse complement strand
CGGCAGGTCGATGAAATCAAACTGGGCGGAGGTCCACAGCACCAGCTCCTCGCTGAATCGCGACAGGTGTGTCATCAGCAGCGCCGCAAAGCTGCAGAATTCGATGGCAAAGTCCCGGTCACTGACGGAATCCAGGGAATTCTCACTGGGGCGGTCGAAGCCCAGCAGCTTTGCGGTAATGCCGCGATCGATTGGATAGGTGGTCCCGGCCAGTGCTGCGGCACCCAGGGGCATTACATTTACCCGCTTGCGGCAGTCCTGCAGGCGTTCAGCGTCCCGCACCAGCATTTCGTACCAGGCCAGCAGGTGATGGCCAAAGGTGACCGGCTGGGCCGTCTGCAGGTGGGTGAACCCCGGCATGATCGTCTCCGCCTCGCGCTCGGCCAGGTCCAGCAGGCCAGCCTGCAGGCGCTTGAGCTCTTCGGCAATGACGTCGATTTCATCACGCAGGTACAGGCGGATATCCGTGGCCACCTGATCGTTACGGCTACGGCCGGTGTGCAGTTTCTTGCCAGTGATGCCGATGCGGTCGGTCAGGCGCGCTTCGATGTTCATATGCACGTCTTCCAGGCTGACGGACCACTGGAATGTGCCTGCCTCGATGTCAGCCTTGACGGCTTTCAGGCCTTCAATGATGGTGTCACGCTCTTCGGCGGTCAGTACGCCCACTTCAGCCAGCATGGTGGCATGGGCAATGGAACCGGTAATATCGTGGTGGTACAGGCGCTGGTCAAAGCCCACCGAGGCGGTGAAACGTTCCACGAAGGCGTCGGTGGGTTCGGTAAAACGACCGCCCCAGGGTTTCTCGGCGCTCTTGTTCTGATCCGTCATGGTCTATCTTTCCTGCTGACAGCCCGGCATCATTCTGCGGGAATGGGTAAATTGAATGTCGCGGGATTATAGCATTCCAATGCGTACAGTTGCCCTTCTCTGGTCCAGGAAAAAGGATTCAGACAAAGGGATTCAGGAACCGATGCAATGGCAGCAACACACAACAGGGAACGCCCGGCGCAGGCATCCACAGTGAACGACACCAATTTCTATGTGCCGGATCTGTGCCGGGTGCGCGCCGTCTTCATGCTGGTGGTGACCAGCGAACTGCTGGTTCTGGTGCTTTCAATCGTTCAGGCGGAAAACCACTGGATTGACTGGAACTACTTCGGCCTGCTGTCGCTTTTCGTACAGTGGACGGTGCTGACCAGCGCTGCCCTGATCTGTGTGTTGCGGCGCTGGCTCTCGGGCCTGACCATTCCTCGTGCGACGACTGTAATCGTTGCCATCGTATTGCTGGACGTGCTGGCCTTCAGCCTGTCCGCTGACAGCGTGCTGCACCCCCGGCCCGGCGTTGAAGCCTGGCAGGGGGTGGCGAAAAAACTGCTACTGGCACTGCTGATCACCTTGATGGTGCTGCGCTACTTCTATCTGCAATTCCAGTGGCAGCAGCAGCGGGAATCGGAAATGCAGGCGCGGCTGACGGCGCTTCAGGCCCGGATTCATCCCCATTTCCTGTTCAACAGCATGAACACCATTGCCAGCCTGATATCGGTAAACCCGGAGCGGGCCGAGGATGCGGTGCTTGATCTGTCCGAGCTGTTCCGCGCCAGCTTGCGAACGGGTGACCGGCTGATTCCGTTATCGGCGGAGCTGGATCTGTGCCGGCGCTACCTGGCCATCGAAAAACTACGCCTGGAGGACCGCCTGACCCTGGACTGGCATATCGAGGAAGGCTTGGGGCAACAGGCGATACCCCCACTGACGCTGCAGCCACTGGTGGAGAACGCCATCTACCACGGCATACAGCCGCGCCCGAACGGTGGCACCGTTAAGGTTGAGGCCTACCGCAAAGGGCCATCCGTCTACCTGCTGGTACAGAATCCGCGCCCGGCACCGGACCACGGCGGCCACGAAGGCAACCGCATGGCCCTGGCCAACATCCAGTCGCGCCTGCACGCCCTGTTCGGAGAGCCTGCGGTACTGAAACACAGCATTCAGAATGATATATATACCGTCACTCTCCGGCTGCCCTGGCAGAAGGCGAGTGGTAGCGGCAAACCCGCAACAAGGAGCGAGTAGGTAAGCATGGCCGACGCAAGCAACCGCAGCGTACTGATTGCCGACGACGAACCCCTGGCACGGGAGCGCATCCGCAGGCTGGTGGAAGCATTGCCTGGCTACGACGTATGCGGAGAGGCAGCGGACGGTAATGAGGCGCTGGCAAAAATCGCGCAACAGACACCTGACATCCTGCTGCTGGACATCCGCATGCCCGGCATGGATGGCATGGAAGCGGCAGAGAGGATTGCCACCCTTGAGGCACCACCGGCGATCATTTTCTGCACCGCCTATGACCACTACGCCATACAGGCGTTCGATGTGCATGCAGTGGCCTACCTGCTCAAACCGGTCCGGCGCGAAGCATTGGCGGAAGCGCTGAAGCGGGCAGGGCGGGTAAACCGGGTGCAACTGCAGGCACTGGCGGAAAAGGATTCAGCCACGGAGGAACAGATTGCCGTTCGCACCCACCGGGGCACGGAACTGATCGACATCCGGGGAATCCTGTACTGCGAGGCCGACCAGAAATACGTCACCATCCACCATGTCCGTGGGGAAACGGTGACCGATTACACCCTGAAAGAACTGGAAAATACCTATCCACAGCATCTGCTCAGGATTCACCGCCACACCCTTGTGGGGGTGCGATTTATACAGGCCCTGCTGAGAAACGGCGACGGCCAGGCGGTCATCGACCTGACGGACAATCACGGCCGGCTGCCGGTAAGCCGCAGGCATACCGCCTCGGTGCGGCAGTGGCTGAAGGAACACCGCCCCGGGTAGACCCACCGGCCTCGCCGAGAGGGGGACAATTGCCCCCACAAAGGGTACCCTTGGCATACCATTTTTCAGATCCGGCAACGAGTACCATGTCAAAACGAACCCTTCGCATTGCAACCCGCAGCAGCGCACTGGCGCTGTGGCAGGCGGAATTCATCAAGTCCGAACTGGAACGGCTTCACGACAACGTGGAGGTTGAACTGGTCAAGATCAAAACCCAGGGCGACAAGATCCTGGATGTGCCGCTGGCCAAGATCGGTGGCAAGGGCCTGTTCGTCAAGGAACTGGAAGAAGCCATGCTGGCAGGCAGCGCAGACCTGGCCGTGCACTCCATGAAGGATGTGCCCATGGAGTTTCCGGAAGGGCTGGGGCTGGTGGCTATCTGTGAGCGCGGGGACCCCTCCGATGCTTTCGTCAGCAACGACTATGAAAACGTCGATGCCCTGCCCCACGGCGCCGTGGTCGGTACCGCCAGCCTCCGCCGGGAAGCCCAGCTGCGCGCCTATCGGCCAGACCTGGAAATCCGCACCCTGCGCGGCAATGTCAACACCCGCCTGGCAAAGCTGGATGCAGGCGACTACAACGCCATCGTTCTGGCCAGCTCCGGGCTCAAGCGCCTGGGCTTCCATGACCGCATCCGCTACTGCCTGCCTGACAGCGTGTCACTGCCCGCCGTTGGCCAGGGTGCGCTGGGCATCGAGTGCCGCCTGGACGACGCCGAACTCATCAGCATGCTCGAGCCCCTGGACCACCAGGACAGCTCTGACCGGGTAAAGGCGGAACGGGCGTTGAACCGCCGCCTGCAGGGCGGCTGCCAGGTGCCCATCGCTGCTTACGCGCTGTTGGAAGACGATGACACCCTATGGTTACGGGGCCTGGTGGGCGCCGTTGACGGCAGCCAGGTATTCCGGGTGGAAGGCCGGGCTCCCCGCAGCGAAGGCGAACGTCTTGGCCGCGAGCTGGCGGAAGACCTGCTCGCCCTGGGTGCAGACAAGGTGCTGGCTGAAATCTATGGCCACACGCCAACCTGATTGCCTGCCCCTGGAGGGCCGGCGGATCCTGATCTGCCGGCCACAACCCGAAGCCGACCGCCTGGCCACCGTGTTCCGTGACGCTGGCGCGGACGCGCGGGTACTCCCGCTGATCACCCGGGAACCGCTTCCGGAAGACCCCGCCACCCGCACCCTCATCCTGAACCTTGATGAATTCGCCCATGTGATAGCCGTCAGCCCCTACGCGGCCAGCCTGCTGCTGGAGTGGCTGGATACCTGGTGGCCACAGATTCCCGAAGGCGTCCACTGGTACGGCGTCGGGGCGGGAACCGCCGCAGTGCTGGCCGGCTACGGCCTCGACACCCGTCAGCCGGAAACCGGCCACACCAGCGAAGATTTGCTACAGTTGCCGGAGCTGGCCACGCTGGATCACGAGAAAGTACTGGTGGTGCGTGGGCAGGAAGGCCGCGAGCTGATCCCGCAGACCCTGGAAAAACGGGGTGCGCGAGTCACCATGCTGCCGCTTTATCGCCGGTACTGTCCCGACTATGATGAAGCTACTCTGAGAGCGATGTTAAACGACTTTTCCCCCGAGGCCATCGTCACACTGTCGGGAGAAACATTGAACAATCTCATCGCACTAAGTGAAAATACCGGCCATAATCTTGAAGATACTTTGCTGGTTGTCCCCGTCGAGCGGATTGCCGAACAAGCACGTCAGGCCGGCCTGCGGCGAACGTGCGTACCAGGAAGCCTTGCCGATAGCACAATTGTGGCTGCAGTTGCTGAACAACTTGCCAGCCTGGACGGTGGCTCCGGAAACACCAAGTAAGGATGCCCGTGACAGAATCAAAAGCACAACTGCCTGCCCCGATTGCAAAGCCACAGCAAACACGGCAACGGCTGTGGCCTCTCTGGATCATCACACTGCTGGCTCTTGCCCTTGCCATCGCGCTGGCACTCTGGAGCTGGCAGCAGTGGAACAACTACCAGGCCCTGCAGCAATCCATCGCCGGCCTGGAAAACGACACCCAGCAGCTGGACCGAATGTACGGCCAGGAAGGCAACGAGCAGAGCCAGCGCCTGCAGTCCCTGGAAGAAAAACTCTCTGAACAGCGCGAACTGATTGCTACCCAGCAGCGCCAGATTGACCACAATGCCCGCGAACTGCTGGAAGCCGGTAACCGCACCCGCACCGACTGGCTGCTGGCGGAAGCGGAATACCTGCTGCGGGTCGGCAACCAACGACTGATGATTGAAAAGGATATCCGTGGCGCACTGGGGGCACTGGAATCGGCTGACGAGGTTCTTGCAGAGTCCGACGACATCGGCGTTTACCCGGTGCGCCAGCAACTGGCGAAGGAAATCCTTGCCCTCAAGGGCCTGGCCGACGTCGACCGCACCGGCCTCTACCTGAAGCTGGAAGCAGCAATCGACAGCATTCATGAGCTCACCGACAATGCCCTGGCTAATGACCGTGCCTCCGGTTTCGTGGCGGAAGCCAATGGCGACTCCACTGACAACCCGGACTCATTTCAGGGCCTGATGATTGAAGGCTGGGACAAAGTGAAGGATACCCTGTCACAGGTGGTGGTTGTCCGCAGGCTCGACGAGCCGGTGAAGCCCCTGCTGTCTCCGGAACAGAGCGCCTACGCCCGACTCAACCTCCAGCTGATGCTGGAAGAAGCAGAACTGGCGGTGCTTCGCGGCAACCAGGAGCTTTACTCCCGCTCCCTCACCAAGGCCAGCAGGGCCATCAACGATTGGTACGACAGCAGCAACAGCCGCATCATCGCCCTCTCCAAAACCCTGGATGAGCTGTCGGAAAAGAATGTGGACCCGGAACTACCGGACATCAGTCGCTCTCTGGAACTGCTCAAGTCCCGCCTGGCAGGACGACTGGACAATGGCAATGGAGACACCCCGGAAAACAGCAACGACGGTGAACAGGGAGAGAACTCATGATCCGCATCCTGCTGGTCATCCTCATTGCCCTGCTCCTGGGTACCGGGCTGTCACTGGGGCTGCAGTATGACCTTGGCTATATTCGTATCAGCCTCGGCAACTACCTGATTGAAACCAATTTCTGGGTGGGTCTGGCGTTGCTGGTGGCGGTGATCGTGGGCTCTTTGATGGCCATCAACCTGTTTCGCCGCCTGCGCCATGGCACCGGCATGGTTGCAGGCTGGCTGGCCCGCAGTAACGAACGCCGGGCACGCCGCCGCACCACCCAGGGCCTGCTGGCCCTGGCCGAAGGCAACTGGCCGCGGGCACGCAAGCTGCTTACTTCGTCTGCAGAGCATGCCGACACTCCGCTGATCAACTACCTGGCCGCAGCCCAGGCTTCGTTTGAAACCGGCGACCATGAAGCTGTTGACGAGCTGCTGCGCAAGGCGTTCGAGAGCACCCCCGGCTCCGACATGGCCGTGGGCATCACCCAGGCCCAGCTGCAACTGGCCGGCAACCGCCTGGAGCAGGCCCTGGCCACACTATTGCGGCTGCGCAAACAGGCTCCCCATCACCCGTTCGTGCTCAAGCTGCTGAAGAACACCTACGTGCGCCTGGAAGACTGGCGTGAGCTCTCCCGGCTACTACCGGAAATCCGCAAACGCAACGTAATGGAGAGTGAGGAACTGCATGATCTGGAGCGGTTGGTATGGCACAACCTGCTGCAGCGTGCGGCCGAGGAGTGCCGCCGTCATTCAGGTGAGCCGACCGCCTCCCTGGAGCCACTGACCCGGTTATGGGACGAACTGCCCGGCTTCCTCCGCCGCGACGAACACACCATCCGTGAATATGCCCGCCTGCTGGCGGAGCTGGGTGACGAAGCCCAGGCCGAAACACTGTTGCGGAAGGTGCTGCGCAACCACTGGGGTGACGATCTGATCAACCTGTATGGCCGGGTCAAGGGCCTGAAACCGGACGAACAGCTTCTGGTCGCCGAGCAGTGGCTGAAAGACCGGCCCAATAATGCGGAACTGCTGCTGGCACTTGGGCGCCTGAGCCTGCGCAATGAACTCTGGGGCAAAGCCCGGGAGTACTTCGAAACCAGCCTGAAACTGCGCCGCAGCCGTGAAACCATGGCTGAGCTGAGTCGCCTGAATGCCCATATGGGCGAGGGTGAGAACAGTGTGAAGTTGTTGATGCAGGGATTGGTTAAAGATAGTGGGTTGCCGGATTTGCCGATGCCTAAGGCATGATAGCTGGGTGATCGACCTTGTAGCCTGCCAGCTCGGGGGCTGGGCCCGGGTGGGGTACCTTTTCTTCTGGGAAAAGAACTCGCTTTGCTCGGACACCTTTTCCCTGCCAGAAAAGGTACCCCACCCAGGCCTGATCTAGCGTTGGTGGTTTATCAGGTTGCGGGACGCCTGTTTGTCGGATTAGCGAAGCGTAATCCGACATTGCCAACTTCACCCCCTGGGCGCATATTCCAGCACATCTGAGAAAAACGCCTTCTGCGGCAACCCGGCTTCAAGCAATGCATCCATCAACGTATAAACCATCGTCGGCGAGCCACTGGCGTGGACTTCCACGTTGTTCCAGTCCATGCCTGACGCCAGTACCGTGCGCACCAACTGGTCATGGTGCCCGCTCCACTCGTTATCCTCGTCATCCCCTACCACTGGCAGGAAGGTAAACGGTGGCCATTCTTCCTGCCAGCGCTGGGCCAGGGATCGCAGATACATATCTTCGTGGCGGCGAACGCCCCAGTAAAACTTTACCGGCTTGTCGTAAGACGTTTCCCGCAGGTAATCCACCAGGCTTTTTACCTGGGCAAAACCGGTTCCGGCCGCTACCAGCAACAGAGGCTTTTCAGGCGCCGAGGCCAGGCAGGCACGGCCATGGGGCAGCTCAACGGTGACTTCGCCGCCAGACGTGAGCGCATCAATCACTTTCTGGGCGGAAACCCATTCCGGCGTGGCCTGGATATGCAGTTCGATCAGCTCCGCCGACGGGCTGCTGGCAATGGAGAAATAGCAGGGGTCAGCGTCGGGCAGGTTCACCGACAGGTACTGGCCGGCATGGAACGACAGCTCCCGGCGACGGGGCAGTTGCAGTTCCACGCAATATACGTCGTGACTGATGGAGCGAACGTCCATCACCTTCGCCTGGAACTTGCGGGGCTTGTTGTCTCCGGCTGCCATAACGGCGTCTATCTCCAGTTCTAGGTCACTGAGCGCAAGGGTGCGGCACATCATCAGGCGCCCGGCGACCGGAATTGTATGTTGGTTGCGGGTGTTCAGGGCCTGGCCACTGGCCAGGCGGGCTTCACAAAGCTCGCACACGCCATTGCGACACGCGGCGGGGACTGCGATGCCAGTCCTGCCAGCGGCCGCAAGAAGCGACTCGCCAGATGCTGCTGTAAACGATAATGCAGCTGGCGAGAGATGAACACGAAATGCATCGCTGGCCATATCAGTCGGGGCGGTCGGGCGAAACTTCAATCCCCAAGGTGTCCCAGATGTCATCGACACGTTTTTTCACATCCTCGGACATGGTGATGGGCGTGCCCCACTCCCGGTCGGTTTCACCGGGCCACTTGCTGGTGGCATCCATCCCCATCTTCGATCCCAGCCCGGATACGGGCGAGGCGAAGTCCAGATAGTCGATGGGGGTATTCTCCACCAACGTGGTATCCCGGGCCGGATCCATTCGGGTGGTCATGGCCCAGATCACGTCTTTCCAGTCCCGCGCGTTCACATCGTCGTCGGTCACAATAACAAACTTGGTGTACATGAACTGTCGCAGGAACGACCATACGCCCATCATTACCCGTTTGGCATGGCCGGGGTACTGCTTTTTCATGGTCACCACTGCAAGGCGGTAGGAACACCCCTCGGGTGGGAGGTAAAAATCCACGATTTCGGGGAACTGCTTCTGCAGGATGGGGATAAACACTTCGTTCAACGCCACCCCCAGGATCGCCGGCTCATCCGGTGGACGGCCAGTGTAAGTGCTGTGGTAAATCGGGTCCCTGCGGTGGGTAACCCGCTCCACGGTAAATACCGGGAACTGGTCTACTTCGTTGTAGTAACCGGTGTGGTCCCCAAACGGCCCTTCAGGGGCCATATCGTCCGGGTAGATAAAACCTTCCAACACAATCTCAGCACTGGCCGGCACCTGCAGGTCACTGAGGCCACATTCCACCAGCTCGGTACGGGCGCCCCGCAGCAGGCCGGCAAAAGCGTACTCGGAAAGACTGTCAGGCACCGGCGTTACGGCACCCAGAATAGTCGCGGGATCCGCCCCCAGGGCTACAGCCACGGGATAGGGTTTACCAGCATTAGCCTTCTGGAACTCCTGGAAATCCAATGCACCACCGCGATGGCTGAGCCAGCGCATGATCAGCCGGTTCCGACCAATGACCTGCTGGCGATAGATGCCCAGGTTCTGGCGTTCCTTGTTCGGCCCGCGGGTAATCACCAGCGGCCATGTCACCAATGGTCCCGCATCCCCCGGCCAGCAATGCTGCACCGGTATCTGGTACAGATCCACCTGGTCTTTTTCGATGACCACATCCTGGCAGGGCGCGGAACGGAGCACCTTGGGGCTCATGCGCATCACCTGCCGGAACAGGGGCAGTTTTTCGATGGCGTCTTTAAAACCTTTGGGAGGATCCGGCTCTTTCAGGAAGGCAAGCAGCTTGCCGATTTCCCGCAATGCAGTCACGTTGTCCTGCCCCATGCCCATGGCTACGCGCTTTGGCGTACCAAACAGGTTGGCCAGCACGGGCATGTCGTATCCCTTGGGGTTTTCGAACAACAGCGCAGGACCACCTGCCCGCAAAGTGCGGTCGCAGATTTCGGTCATTTCCAGGTGGGGGTCAACTTCCACTGATATCCGCTTCAGCTCACCAAGCTTTTCAAGCTGGTCTATGAAGTCTCTCAGGTCGTTGTATTTCATCGGCTGCTCCGTTCAATCCATGCCTGTACTACGGAGATCGGTGGTCGCTGGACTGCTTATCCGGGAGTTTGAACAAGCTGGGGGCCTGCTTTCCCAGACACGCCGTGAACCCATCCCTGGGGGCTTGGTCTTGCCATCCATGGCAAGACACAGTCTGGGAAAGCAG
>CAZFPG010000099.1:0-10013 GCA_964521055.1 uncultured Marinobacter sp. | reverse complement strand
GCAGGCTGAGACTGCCACTCTGGATCGAGCCGGAGGGCGCCACCGGCTGCCCCACCTGCTCGTCAACCGTGGCATACCCACGCTCGTACTCAAGGCGAATCTCTCCATTGACCCCCAGCTCGGTTCCCAGGGAAAGATCCACCTGGCGGCTGGTGATATCCACCTCGGTGATACGCTCGCCCTCGCCATCGAAAGCACTCAGGCTGTCCCGGGAATACTCCCCTCCCAGCGTCAGAAAACGTTTGAAGCCGTAGTCCAGGGGCTGGAACCACTCGGTCCGGATCCAGGGCTGTGTACCCAGTTGGAGTCCCGTTGCCCATTCACCTCCGAGGGCATTGAGGCCGGTCATGCGCAATGACGCCGCCACGTTGAAGCGGGTTTCGTTATTGAAGTTGTCTTCGTAATTCAGGCCGAAAGAGAGGTAGTTCGGCCCCCAGCTTTTCTCCCGAACCCGGATAACCAGATCGGTGCCGCCTGTCTCAGATGGCGCCAGTGAAAAGGAAACCGTTTCGTAGTAACCCAGACCATAAATACGCTTCAGGTCTTCCTCAAGCGCATCCACTTCCAGTGGCTCGCCAGGCTTCTGGCGTATGCGCTGGCGCAGGAAGTCGCCCGTCAGGCGGGACTCGTCGTCAATACGAACGCCGGTGATCAGGCCAGGACTGAACGAATGTGCCTGAACCTGGCTGCGAAAGCGGATCCACTGATCATCACTCACGCTCAGGTGACGAAGCTCGCTGGCATGTTTGCGGGCGCCACTGGCACCGAGCTCGAACAGCGCCGGCGCCTTGTAGAAATCCGACGACGACAGGCCTTCCAGGTCAGGCCGGATCAGTATGTCCCGGTCAGTGAGCAGTTTCAGCTGCTGTTCGGTATTCTGGCGGGTCATCATGGTGGTGAGCTGGCCCACCACCGAAAAGGCCTCGCGAATCTCTTCCCGCTCCAGCAACGGATCGGTAATGTCCACCGCGATAATCACATCGGCACCGAGATCCCTGGCCACGCTTACCGGCAGGTTGTTGGCGACGCCACCGTCCACCAGCAGGCGCCCGTCCAGCGTGACCGGGGCGTAGACCCCGGGAATGCTCATGCTGGCACGAATCGCCTCGGACAGGTTGCCTTCACCGATGACCACCTGCTCCCCGGTTTCCAGATCCGTGGCCACCGCGCGGAAGGGAATGGCCAGCTCGTCAAAATCCTCCACCAGGGAGGCGCTGCGTGTGAGTTCGTTGAGAATAAACCCCAGGTTCTGTCCAGCAATGATGCCGCCCCCCAGGTGCAGACCGTCGGTGCGAACACCGATGCCCGGCGCCACCGGAAAGCGCCAGTCCTGACGCTTTCGTCTGACCGGCTTGAAGGCGCGACCCGGGTCGTCGCGAAAACTCGACACCCAGTCCATATCGATAAAACGGTCTTCGATCTCGTGAACGTTCATGCCGGAGGCATAGAGTGCACCAACCGCGGAACCGGCGCTGGTACCGACCACGATATCCACCGGTATGTTCATTTCCTCCAGCACGCGCAGCACACCGACATGAGCCATGCCCTTGGCGCCGCCGCCACTGAGCACCAGCCCTACCTTCGGCCTTCCTGCATCGGCCACTGCCGGCATACACGCCAGCACTGCCACCAAAAAGACCAGTAATCTCGGTGCTGACATCATCCCGCCTGTGGTTTATTGATCGTCTGTATGTTCTTCGTCTGCCAGTGACAGGTGGGAGACATCCGGTACAACGGGGGGCGGGATGTCCCGTTTTACCCCCAGTTCGGTACCAGGGGGCGCCAGTGTCCAGTCGTCCAGGTGCTGGAACATGGGGACTGGCGCCTCCCTGTGCTCCTCAAGGGTGACGCCGACCGGATCCAGAGTAAGCCCGGATCCTGACAGGATGGTATCAACTTTCTCACCGGCCACCGGCAAGCGATCGCCCGGTTCGACGGTAACCGACGACGCGGGTTTACCGGAAGCAGGCTCCGGCTCCGGCGCAGGCTGCTCTGGTGCAGGTTGCCTGGTAGTCTGCCCAGGTTGCGCCTGCGCCCGGGATTCCGGCTCAGGCGTCGGACGCGACGGCTGGGGCGGCGCAGTGCCTTCCATTGGCTGCACGTAGGCCACCATACCGTGTTTTTGCAACACCGCCCGGTATTTCTCCGCCTGGACCTCTTCCAGCTTGTTGCGGATAACCACGGGCTGACCGCTGAACATGCGGTCAACCTGCTCTACCGTGGCTTTGAACAGGGCCTTTGCATTATTGCGGGCTGTTGCCGGGTCCGTCCCCGGCGTGCATTCACCTTTGAAAATAAGCTGGAACATGATCCTGCCTCTACCTGCATCGGTTTCTAATCATGATAGTTGATCCTGACGAGCACCGGAAACCTGCCGCCCGGTTTTACCGCAAACTGCAAACAATTGAAAAATGTGTGCATAAATCACGCAAAAAAGAGAATACTCTGCGATAATGATCAGTAACCAAATGTTACATATTTTTACAGCTCTATACGGACTCACACATCTCGGGAGTGGCTCCATGACTAACAGAAGCATCATCAGTATTTTTGCCCTCATGCTGGCAGTTGCTTCACAACCCGCGGCAGCCGGCAACCTGGACGTTCTGCTCAGCGGCGTATTTCCCGACCAGCAGGCCACCTACATCGGTTATGAAAGCGTAGAGCGGGAGGACATCCCTGCCTCGTCCCACGTCGAGCGCAAGTACCTGGTTGTGGACTTCCGCTTCAAATCCGATCCCGCCAGCGACCAGTTGCAGGCCAGTGTCCACAAGGTCTGTATGGCGCTGCTGAAAGACCGGGAACTGATTCAGTCCCTGTCTGATTCCGGTTACGACATGGTCGCCGTTGCCTTTGACCGAAAATCCCAGTACGACTGCCTCTGAAACTGGCCTACTGGTCCCGGCCCAGCAGCCGGGGAAAGGCCTCCAGCGCACTGTTGACCGAGTCGAGGTTGAATGCCTCAACATCCGCCAGCAGCTTCTCGCCATAGCGGGTGACCGACGGCGACCGGAAGCGCTTGCCCCACTCCAGCAGACGCATCGCAAAATCCTTCATCTGTTCCGGATCACCGCTTTCCCGCACGATTTCCCATTCGTTCCCAAAATCCCTGGCCAGTTGTTCCTGCAACCACCCGCG
Organism: uncultured Marinobacter sp.; assembly: GCA_964521055.1. Lineage (GTDB taxonomy): Bacteria > Pseudomonadota > Gammaproteobacteria > Pseudomonadales > Oleiphilaceae > Marinobacter. Next base: position 6,875 of record CAZFPG010000099.1, on the reverse strand, counting down.
CTCCTGCATGCTCAGGGTCTGGGCCAGCAATCGCTCTGACTCCTCCGGGGCACCCTCATCCTCGGCCTGGTCCTCGGTTACTTCCACCCGGGGCAGGGTGACCGTAAAGGTGGACCCCGAACCAGGTTCGCTTTCAACGTTCAACTCGCCGCCCATCATTCTTACCAGCTTGCGGCTGATGGCGAGGCCCAGGCCGGTACCGCCGTAACGACGACTGTTCTGCCCCTCCTGTTGCTCGAAAGCCTCGAAAATCTGCTCCTGTTGATCAGGGGGAATGCCAATACCGGTATCAGCAACCGTCACCACCAGGCGATACCATCTGCGCTTGTCGGTATCGGCGGCCGGCTCTTCACCCGCGGGTTTACGGGGTGTGGCGGTAGCACGAACCGTCACGCCACCCTCGTGGGTGAATTTGATGGCATTGCCCACGAGATTGAACAGCACCTGACGCAGCCGGGTTTCGTCCAGCATCATGGCCGCCGGCATCCTGGAATCGACACTGACCTCCAGTGAAATGCCCTGCTCGGTCGCCCGCAGATCAAATATATGCCGCACATCGCCAAGCAGGCGACGCACGGAAACCGCCGAATAATCCAGCCGCATCTTGCCGGCCTCAATGCGGGAAAGGTCAAGAATGTCGTTGATCAGCATTAACAGGCTGCGGCTACCGGCACGGATTGCATCCAGGTAATTCCGCTGTTGCGGGTCCTTGACGGTGTTGCTGAGCAGATCACTGTAACCAATCACCGCATTCATCGGTGTGCGGATTTCGTGGGACATATTGGCCAGGAATTCACTCTTGGTCAGGCTGGCCGCCTCAGCTTCACGGGCCAGGCGCTCCGCTTCCAGTTTTGCCGCCCGCAGTTCGTCTTCACTTCGGCGCAGGGCGTTTTCCGAGCGGATTCTCTCGTCCACCTCCCGCGACAGTTTGCGGTTCCAGTACAGGAAGATCAGTACCACCACAATGGCAATGAGCACGATGCGACGTACAACGGTGTAGTCTGTCTCCTGCTCTATATCCAGGTGAATCCAACGGTTGTAGATGGACTCGGTCTCGGAATCGTCCAGGCTGCCCAGAGCCTTGTTAAGGATGCGCTGGAGTTCCGGGTTCCCGGTGCTGACGGCAAATCGCAACTCATACTGATAGGGGGTAATACTGGTGATCCTCAGATTCGATAACCCCAACCGTGCCACGGTATAGCTCACCGCTGGAATATGAGTGACCATGACGTCCAGATCGCCATTGGACAATGCCAGCAATCCCTCTTCAATCGAGGTTACCGGGTAGAGATCAAGATCGGGATGATTGATCAGCAGGTAATCGTGTCCGGCCTGGCGGTTCACCACACCCACTCTCTCATTCCTCAGTTCTCGCAACTCGCCGATAAACCGGCCGTCATCACGAATAGCCAGGGCGATAGGTACCTTCAGGTAGGCCCGGCTGAACAGGAATTCGTCCTGTACCCTGGGGGTGCGGGACAGTGCCGGCAGTATATCCACCTCGCCGGAACGCAGAGCTTCCTCTGCGTTGGCGCTGTCAGACATCACCTTGCGATTGAAGCGGATATTGAGCTGTTCTTCCAGGCGGGTGACCAGGTCCGGTACCAGACCGGCTGGCTGGCCATCCTGAGAGAACTCGAAGGGTGGCCAGTCTGGCCGGAAAGCCACCTGCAGATCGGAATGACGCTTCAGGTATTCACTTTCGCTGGCAGACAGTGAAATGGAGGACGGGTCCTGCTCCGGTAACTCCGTTTGCAACCAGGACTGGCGAATGGTCCGGTGCTCGTTATGGCCAATGGCCAGAACGGCCTGGTTCAGAACCCGATAAACCCGGTCTTCGCCCGCCCTGACTTCAAGCACCACGTCCACGGATTGATGGCTCAGCAACGTGGCCATCCCCACGCCATTCACCATGGCAGACTGAAGGTAATCGGAAACCACCGGCACGGGGCCCAGGAACGCATCGGCCTGGCCGGAGAGAAGCATACTGACCGCATCGCTGACACTGGCCACGGGCACCGGTGAGAGATTGTCCACCGGATCGAGCAGAGCAAACTGATTGGGATCATTGGTTACCAGCGCGATGCGCGCGCCCTCGAGATCCGACAACTTGCGGATACCGGCATCCCCGGAGTTGACGAAAATACCGTAGGTGAGGCTCATCAGCGGCGACGATACAGCCAGGTCCGGAGGCGCTGGCTGTCTGGCCATGCGAGTGGTCAGCCTGGCATCCAGCCTGCCATCCCTGAGCCATTCGTCCAGTTCCGCCTCGGTGCCGGCAACCGGCTCGACCACGACATTCAGCTTTTCCGATATCCGGTTGAGATAATCGACGAAAATACCCGCCAGCTCCCCATCCCCGGTATCGAAAGCCAGGGGAACCTGGTCGCCACGGACACCGATGCGGAATGCGTCACGGCCCTGCAGCCACCGCAGGTCTTCGCTACCCAGAACCGGCGCCGGCGATGGCTGCGGAGGCTCGGCGACGGACGTGCCGGATACCAGAAGACCGTTGACGACCAACAGAAAATAAAAGGCGACCCTCACTGGATATCCTCACCGGTTTGGCTACAGTTCAGGGAACCATACCCGTAAATTCTTCTGATTGCATTCAGCGGGTTACCCGATTGACCGTAGGAGACACGTCGTCATCGACGAAACGGGAAATACCCTGGGGAGAACCAGTACGATGGACACCAGCAATCACACCTTCAGCACCCTGTTTGAACAACTGGGCCTGCCCTCCGACAAACAGAGCATCGAGGACTTCATTGCGAAGCACTCACCCCTGCCGTCGGAAATTGCCCTTCAGGATGCGCCCTTCTGGTCCGAAAGCCAGTCCCACTTTCTGGAAGAAGGCCTGGAAGACGACTCCGACTGGGCAGAAATTATCGATGAGCTGGATGCGTTGATGCGGCACTGATTCAGCCTTCACCGACCAGCGACCCGCTGATAAACACCCGGTCCCGACCCGCATCCTTGGCCAGATACAGCGCCTTGTCTGCGCGGTCGAACACCTCGTCTTCATCGTCATCTTCCCCAAACTCGGCAAGCCCGGCGGAAAAGGTCACGGATACCGGGTCGCCCCGGAAATGGAACGGCAGGGACGCGACGTGTTTGCGCAGGTCATCAAGGACAGTTCTGGCCACCTCCGGCGGAGTCTCCGGCATCAGGACAACAAATTCCTCGCCACCAAAACGGGCAATAAAGTCCGTCGTTCTCAACCGGTCACTCAGGGCCTTGGCAACAAGCTGCAGCACCCTGTCACCTGCCTTGTGGCCGTAGGAGTCGTTCACCCGCTTGAAATAATCAATATCGAGCACGCCGATCGTCAGGGGATGACGGTAGCGTTGCCAGCGCTGGGATTCGAACGCCAGACGCTCCTGCCAGGCTTCCCGGTTGGGCAGTTGGGTAAGCAGATCCCTCAGCGCTTTCTGACGCTCTTCTGCAAGCTCTTCGCGCACCTGTTCCGATTGTGTTTCAACAGCCGCCAGCTTTTCGTGCATCAACTCCAGCTGCTGTGACAGGTTTTTCTCACGCTCTGACTCCTGGGTGCGAAAACGCTCAACCGCACCACTGATGGACTCAAGATGCCGGCCCACCGACGCCTTCAACTGATCAAAATCAGCACTGGACTCCACCTGCTCGCCAAAATTCTGCAGCTCATCCCGGATTTCACGATCCAGGGCCTCGGATGCATTCAGCCGCCCGGTCTGCGCGGCGCTCTGGTCGGCAAAACACTCCCGTAATGACTCCAGCCGCTCGTCCAGGCGCCGCAGAAAGGCTTCAAACTCCCTCTGGCTTCGGGTAACGGCCGCAATCACCAGCTCCGCGACACCATTCAGGCCTTCTCGCAGTTCATCCCAGTTATCGCTGTTAAGAAGCGATTCCTGGAGTCGTCTGGCTCGCGCCTCGGAGACGGGCTCCAGAGAGACCTGGCCCAGCATGTGCCCAAGCAGTTCACCCACACGCCGGGCTATCCTGAGGCGCTGACCGGATTCTTCCGCATCGCCCTGGTCCAGCTCTGACTCATCATCGCCTGGTTGAACAGGCCCGTTATGGTCGGCCATCTCCGGTGGCGCAGGCTGGGATTCCCGGGCGCCGAACAGCCGGCCGAACACACCAGCCCTGCCCCCCTGCTCCGGGGTTTGCGCCAGCCCGCTTTCCAGAACCCTGGCAAGGTCCGAAAGCCAATCGGTAAAGTACAGTTGCAGCGTGTCCGGCTTACGGAGCCGTTTCTCCAGATCCCGCAGGTGGTCCTTGCTGCCGGCAAACAGGGAATGGGAGCGAAGCCCGGACAACAGCTGCTCAAGGGTCGTCCTGGTTCGGCGGGCAGATTCGCTCTTTTGATCATCGAGTTCCGAAACCTGGCGATCAATCCGGTCCTGAAGCTTGCACCAGCGCCGGGAATCGGGAGTGTCGTTACGCAACTCGCTGCGTAGACGGGCCAACAGACGATCCAGCTCCGGATTCTGTCCCTCGGAGGCCAGGCTTGTGCGAACCAGCATACGCTGAAGCTGATTCCTTTCGCTTTGCCATTGCGACTCACGCTCCTCCGACGATTCAAGGGCCTTCAGGTACTTTTCCTTCCAGGGTGAATCCGATGACATTTAACTCTCACTGCCTTTCTTGTGGCCGCGACGGGCACGGGGATGGCTCTGGTCATACACCTTTGCCAGGTGCTGGAAATCAAGATGAGTATAGACCTGTGTCGTCGCTATGTCGGCATGGCCCAGTAATTCCTGTACCGCCCGCAAGTCACCACTGGATTCCAGCATGTGACTGGCAAAGGAGTGCCGCAGAAGATGGGGATGCAGCCGCTGCTCGGCCCCTTTGGCCAACCCCCACCGGCTGAGCCGGGACTGGATGCTGCGGGTACTCAGCCTGTCTCCACGGCGACTCACGTAAAGGGCATTTTCTCCGTCAGGCGCTATTGCCTGCCGAACCTCGAGCCAGCTGGCAAGCGCATCAAGCGCCTTGCGACCGACCGGGAGAATCCGCTCCTTGCTGCCTTTACCCAACACACGGACCTCTCCGCCACGCTGGTCCACCGAGTGCAGGTTCAGGCCTGCCAGTTCCGACAGGCGCAGGCCGGACGAGTACATAAGCTCGAACATGCTCAGGTCACGAATTTCCAGCGGGTCGTCAGGGGTGGCATCAAGCAGGTGATTGAGCTGGTCGACATCCGCCACCCTGGGCAGGCGCCTGCCAGCCTTGGGCGCCCGGATATCCAGAGCCGGATTGTCCGTGGCCAGATGTTCACGCAGCAGGAATTCGTAAAAGCGGCGTATGGCAGAAAGATGACGGGCAATGCTGCGCCCACCCAGACCTTCGCGGCCCAACTGGGCAACATAGCGCCGCAGATCATGGCTGGTCAGGGCCTGCCAGGCCGGGGCAGGCTGCTGCTCAATCCAGGCGAGGAAACGTTCAAGGTCATCGCGATAACTGCTGCAGGTGCGGGGTGAGTGCCGCTTTTCCGACGCCAGGTAACGCAAAAAACCTTCCAGCGGCTCCGAGAGCGCGGCAACCGGGCCCTCCTCACCAGCAGCCAGGCCCATACTCAGCGAGACTCCGCCACCGCATCCGTTACCGGTACCGCCGCAGTGTGTCGCTGGAGGATCGGGGGCAGCAGCCGGCTGAGGGTATCACTGATATAGGTCAGGAACAGGGAACCCATGCTCTGGTCGAAATAGCCGGTCTCGCAACTGCCGACGGCAAACACTCCAACCAGTTCGTCGTGCCGCAGCGGCACCAGGGCCACTGACGCAATGGGTTCTTCCCGGTCAGGGAACAGGAAACTGCGTTCGCTTTCACGGAACTGGCCACACACGGCCCGGTCACCTTCCAACAGGCCACCAAGACGCGCTTTTGCCACTTTCGGTGAAACCACGTGCAGGGCACCCTGGGCTGCCGTTGGTAACTCGGAATCCGTAAACAGAATGACCGACGCCGCATCCAGGCCGAAATCACCACGGATACTGTCATCAATGGCCGCTGCCATATCGTTGAGGTTGCGGGCTTCAATCACCTGCATCAGCAGCCGCTTGCTTTTCTCGAACAGACGGTCGTTATGGCGGGCAATGGATACCAGCTCTACCAGTTCGCGGCGCAGAGTATCCCGTTGCTCACGGAACAAGTGCACCTGGCGCTCTACCAGCGATATCGCGCGGCCACTGTCATGGGGTAATGTCAGGCTACGCAGGAGCTCGTCCTGTTCAACAAAGAAATCGGGATTGTCGCGCAGGTACTCTGCAACGGCTTCCGGGCTGAGCTCTCCGGCCTTCTTGTGGGCCGTTTGGTCTGTCATGCTGCTCTCCTGATAGTCAGGGCTTTGATGTGACTGGCTGACGATGGCGATTCTGCTGCCGCTGATGCCCCGGTCTGGTGTCGCCCTGCCGCGAGTTTTTGCGCCGCCGCGGGGGCTGGTCCCCAGGCAGGCGAATCTGGCCTTCAAAGACGCTGGCTGTAGGGCCTTCCATCATAACAGGGGTCCCCTCACCCTGCCATTCGATGAACAGAGGCCCGCCAGTCAGCTGTACCTCCACACGGTTGTCCAGGAGGCCGCGCAGGCAGCCTGCAACAACCGCCGCACAGGCGCCACTGCCACAGGCCATGGTTTCACCGGACCCGCGCTCGAACACCCGCAGGCGGGCGTGGGTACGGTCTACGATCTGCAAAAACCCGATATTGGCCCGGGCAGGAAAGCGGGGATGATTCTCCAGCCGGGGGCCAAGTTCAGCGACCGGTGCTGTGTCCACATCGTCCACCACCAGCACCCCGTGGGGATTACCCACGGAAACCGCGCTGAGTTCCACGGTTTCGCCACCCACCTCCAGCGTGTAAACATCCTGACGGCGGTCGGCAGCAAAAGGGAT
>CAZFPG010000098.1:0-10063 GCA_964521055.1 uncultured Marinobacter sp. | reverse complement strand
GTATCGTTGATCAGCCAGGGCATCACACGTTCGTACTGCTTGAAAAAGAGTGACTGGTCAACCACCAGGTCCCGGATTACAGGCATACCGGGAAGCGGCCGGATTTCCAGGACATTCTTTTTACCCAGGGCGTCTATCCTGGCTGTAGGGCACATCATCCTGTTCCGGGTGGTAGCGATATAGTCTGACTATAAAACTACTCATAGCACTGGGCTCCCTTACGTTGGCCTGATGAGGTTGTACTTGAAAAAGGCATTTAGCATGGAGGTTAGCAGATGAGTCATGCAATCAAACCTTAGCAGCCGGTACACTCTGGTATGTAAGACGGAATTTTTCGACTGTCGAACTCCTGAGAATAGCCCGTTCCGGTTCAGGTAAAGCCGCCCCGTAAAATGAGCTCCAGCAGCACGTCTGTGTCCAATTCTTCAACCGGTGTTTGTTGATGGTTCATTGTTGATTTTCCTCTTTTGCTTTAAGATATATATAAAATACACATTAACTGGGGTCAAGAATTATTCTCGTTGACCACTTTAAATCGAGGTTTAGAGTTGATGACATCCCTGCCCATGGACAGCATTCAAGTTAGCGACAATGACATCGTTGTTGATGCCGAACTACTCGCAACGTGCCTGGATTTGTCCGTGGCTTCGCTTAGGGAAGCGATGAGTGGCGGAGATGTCCGGACGCTGGTTGAAAACGGTGAGGGTGAGGATTCGGGCCGGATGCGGCTGACGTTCCGCTATAAAGACAGGCAATTTTCCATTTTGCGTGAGCCGGACGGACGGCTTCATGAAACCAGTTCACCATCGCCCGACCTCCGCTCGATCCGGCCATCCATAATGAAATTGACTGAGCAAGGTTGATGGTGCCACCCGACACGGGGATTTGTGCGGGGCTAAATTGTTGGGTCTTCATAGCGGCATGATTGAAGCGGAAGGCAAATCAGCTATGTTTTTAGACTGTAAGATCTGTCCGGAGGAGTGATATGGATAACGAGGAATCCCGGGAGTGGGCTCGAATAGCCTTTGTTGCGGACCGGGATGGTGAATCAGCTGCGCAGACCTTTGCCGAGCAGGGAGTTGGTCAGTATGAATCTGCCATTCGTGAAGCTGATTCCGGAGGTAATGGATATGGTGCCGCTTATCGGGAAAGTCTGTTGGCTTCCATTCGGGTTTACCGGGAGTATCTTGAACGGAACAAAGAAGGCCCCCGATGAAGTCCGGGGGCCAAGCAACTGTTACCTCATTCAGAACGGATGCCAATACCTCTCTGCCCATCCTGTTCCTCAGAACTGGAATCTCGGGAATAACACTTCCCTTTCCAGATGAATCTGCTCAGACAAGCTGAAATCCAGAGCCTTCAGCTCGCGGTAAAACCGCTGCCAGGATCGGCATGCCGATTCCGGAGCCTGATAGTTCCGGGTCATCTGGCGCAGCTTTTTCAACTGCCGTTTAATGACGGAATGCTCTTCGTTTATTGCTGATCCTCCTTTCTTGCTTTAAGATATACATAAAATACATTTTAAATGTTGTAAAGGGTTGTTCTCATTTTATTGGAGCGTGGAGAGGTAACGATGACTTCCAGCAAGCCTGAGCGTACCCAAGACAAGATTTGGGACCAGCACCTGAAATGGCTGGATCTTGTGAGTAATGAGTGCAGAGCCAACCAGCTTAAGCGGGAACGTAAGAAACGCAGAAAAGGTGAGTAGATCGTGAACATCAATGCAGAAGTGACACCGGAAGCCCGTGACTATTTGGTCTCTCTGCTGGCAAAGCAGGAAATACCCGGGATGGCAGCGCGTGTCTATGTAGACAAGGCCGGCACCCAGCATGCCGAGACTTGCCTGGCCTTCTGTCCGCCGGGCGAGGAGGCGCCGGGTGATGTCCGGAAAGAGTTTGATGAACTGGTGCTGTATCTCGATGAGGCAAGTGTCCCTTACCTGCAGGATATGCAGATTGGTGTTCAGGGGGAAGGCAAGCTCCAGTGTCTGACCATCAAGGCCCCGAATTCGAAACAGCCGGCAAAACCACCCAAAACCTTCATGTTGTCGCAAAACTGTGAAGCCTTGCGGGTGCCATACGGAAACTCTGTCACCCTTCCGGAGGGGGCGTCCGTTTCAATAACCCAGGCACTCGGTGGCAGCTTTACGGTGAACTATGAGGGCAACCTGTACCATCTTTCTCCGGAGGTCACGCGACAACTGGGCTTCCAATCGGACGCCATCATGTTCGAACCGCAGGAGGATGGGCAGGTCAGTGAGCAACAATGCTGGGATGCGATGCGGCTGGTCTATGATCCGGAAATTCCAGTGAATGTGGTCGCTCTGGGGCTTATCCATAAACTGGATATTGACCAGGGCCGGCATTGTGTACGTGTTGAAATGACACTGACGTCACCAGGCTGCGGAATGGGCGACATCATTGCCGGTGACGTGAAGGGCAAGCTGTTACAGGTTCCCCACGTCGAAGACGCCAGGGTGGATATCGTATTTGATCCTCCTTGGAGCTACGACAACCTGGAAGAGGAAGCGCGGCTGGAATTGGGGTTGATCTGAGTGCACAGTATTGCGACCAATGGTGGCCTTTTAACAGGTGCGTTTCTGATATATTGCCAGGATTGAAGCATTTGGCCAGTTGCATGAACTTGGTTCAGGGGCGTCGCTGGCTCGGGTTATTGACTGAGCTTCCAGCCAATGTCTGGCCCAGCAGATCCTCCCGAATGATGGCAATCACCAGGCCAGTGGGCCCCAGGTTCTTCTGGGTTCCCGCGTAAATCATGCCGTAGCGTTTGATATCAACAGGGCGTGACAGGAACTCGGATGTCATATCCGCGAGCAGCGGGATATCGCCACAGTCCGGATCTCCGCGGAACTGAACCCCGTTAGCGGTCTCGTTGGGCGTTATATGGCAATAGTGGATGTCGTCGCTCAACGCCCATTCAGAAACCGCGGGTACACGATCAAAACCGGTGCTCCGGGTACTGGCAACCACTTGGCTTCGACCATACCGGCGCCCTTCCTCTAGAGCCCTTGCCGACCAGTGGCCGGTTTCCACATAGCCGGCGGTGGCCGCAGGTGGCAACAGGTTCAGCGGAACCAGTGAAAACTGCGCCGATGCACCACCCTGCAGAAAAACCACCTGGTAGCTGTCAGGCACTGAGAGGGCAGCTTTCACCTGCCGCCGGGTAGTGTCCATCAGGGCCTTGAATTCATCACCGGTGAATGGTGCCTCCAGTAGCGAATAGCCCAGCTCCTGCCAGTCAGACAGGCCCGCCCGGGCCTGTTCCAGCACTTCCTGGGGCAGGACAGCCGGCCCGGCGGCAAAATTATAGACGCTTGCTGAGCCGGTCATCAGAACAGCGCCAGCCCGTGGCTTCCGGCAGCCATAAAGAAGACCAGCGGGAAAGAGAGAATGGTGTTGGTGCGGGATGATAAAAAGGTGATTCGTGAGCAGCGGATACGTTCTGCCGCCGGAGCCGGCACAAAACCCAGTACTTTCTTCTGATGGGGCCAGAGAACGAACCACAGGTTCAGCACCATGATGGTACCGATCCAGGCGCCGACTCCGATAACCGCATGGTGGCCCTGAAGCATCAGTGCATCGGCCAGAATGTCCCGATTCCAGAGCATAAGGGCACCTGATCCGAGAACGACCAGGGAGGCGTAGCGGAAGGTGCCGTGTTCCTGATGCATACGTCGGGTCAGGCCGGGAAGCGAGCGGGCCTGTGAACAGGGCAGTACCACACCGTCCGGTGCGATGGTCAGGTGAATGCTGCCCCAGCCATTCATGCAGGCCTTGGGGCGGCCTTCGTAGTAGTCCGGAATAACGAAAAAGATGGTCATTCTGTCGCCGAGCTGTTCGCGGGCTTCGGCAACCTGTGCTTCTGCCGCTTGCAGTGCCTCCCGGGTGGGCATCAGTTGGTCCCGGTTGACCAGGGCCCAGTTGTAATACTGCACATTGGCCAGTTCCAGGTATTCAACACCAATGTCAGCGGCCAGCCTGATGATGTCAGGCACCTGGTGGATATTGATGCTGGAGATGGGAACGTTGAGAACCATGGGAAAACCGAGGGCCTTGATCTCCCGTGCCATGTTGATCTTCTTCTCGTAACAGTCGACGCCGGCCAGCCAGTGTGCTGTTTGCGGATCGCTTGACTGGAAACCGAGCTGGATATGACGAAGGCCTGCTTCTTTCAGGTTCTCCAGCCGCTTGTGGGTGAGGCCGATGCCGGAGGTAATCAGGTTGGTGTAGTACCCCAGCCCATTGGCTTCCGCCACCAGCTCTTCCAGGTCCTTGCGCAAGGTGGGCTCGCCGCCGGAGAAACCGATCTGCATGGCGCCCATCTTGCGGGCATCGTGAATCACGGTTTTCCATTCAGCGGTGGTCAGCTCGTCCTGATGCTCATCCAGATTGGTCGGGTTGCTGCAGAACGCGCACTTGAGAGGGCACTTGTAGGTCAGCTCCAGAAGCAGCCACACCGGGTTGCCCTGGCCATCAAGATCGAGGTTGGATCCAGCCTTTGCCATGGCACACCTCCAGAAACTGGTAAACGCGGGGTTCGATGAATTCAGGTTGTTCGGAGAACAGTTCGCACAGCTGATGAACGATGTCATCGACCGTGTTTGTCCCGTTACACCGGGACAGGATTTCGCCGGCTGTGGGGTTCAGTTTGACGATGCCTTCGGGGTACATCAGTACATGGGCCTGCTGGGATTCTTCCCACCGGAACATGAAAACCGGGGCAATACTAAAACGGGACAGGCTGTTGTGATTGTTTGAATCAGCCATGGATGCCTCACAGGTTGAATGGGCCACGCTCGGTTACTGTTCCCGCAGCAGCAACTGCTTGCGGGAACAGGGAAGGGTACTCAGCGAACGTAAACGTAGGCTGTTACTTCAAAGCCCAGCCTCAGGTCTTTGAACTCCGGGTCGGTCCACTTCATGGCAATCTCCAGTATTTGTTATGAATGTTTATGGCCGGTTTTGTTTCTGGCCACATTCACTGTAGGCCTCATGATTCAAACCAATAAATGATACCTTTGACCTAATTTATTGACGCTTTGGTATCGATTATCGAGCTTTATTAAATGGCGGAGCAGGGAGCGCCGGACATGCCACGCCGACTGGTTTTATTAGAGGCATGATAATTGATTGTTATCAAGGGTGCGGGCGGAGTGGCGGGGCCGACGTTAACGGAGCAGAAACCGACGGATAGTGAAATCCCACTCCAGGCTATCAAGCAGGTTTTTCAGCCCCAGCCCGAGCTCTGTGTCCCCTTCAATAACCAGCTGTCGCTGGAAGAACAGTTGGTCAGGGTCCTGCCGGCGCTCTGCCAACGTTTTGAAGGCCCTCAGGGAGCCCCGGATAGTGGCCTCACCCGGGCCGTCAACAACGCGCAGGCGGCCCGCCCAGAAGCCAATAGTAATGCCTGGCTGTCCGCCGTTTACTTCCAGACGGATCCGGCGCCCTTCAAAATCATCGAATTCACCATCCTCGATGGCGGTTGCAAACAATCGGTTCAGTGATGCTTCAGCGGCCAACTGCTTGAAAGGAACCGGGATGCGGCGGTCTATGGCCTCAAGCATCGGGAAGGGCGAGGGCAGATACTCCCCGATAACCGCCAGGGATTGATCGAGAAGCGGGCTGTTCAGTGAGGCAATAGTAGGCAGGGAGAATGCCATGGTTTACTCCGGGCGGTCAGAAACCAGCCCAGAGTACCGGAAACCGTGCTGCAGTGATTTGATATAACTCAGCCCTTATGCAGGCCTTCCTCTACGGCCCACACAGCTACCTCGACGCGGGAGCGCAGGTTCAGTTTCTTCAGCAGGTGTTTAACGTGCACTTTTACAGTGCCGTCGCTGATGTCGAGCTTACGGCCAATCATCTTGTTGGACAGGCCTTCGGCGATCAGGCGGAGGATATCCTTTTCCCGCGGGGTCAGGCTGTCGAAGTCCGGGCGTGAGGCCTGTTGGGGCTTCTGGGATCTCAGTGCCTGGGCCAGCAGGGCAGTCAGCCGGTCGCTGATGACCATTTTGCCCACGGCGGCGTCGTGCAACTGTCGGATCATGTCTTCTGGTTCCATATCTTTCAGCAAATAGCCGTCAGCCCCGGCTCTCAGGGCCGCAACCACGTCGTCTTCATGGTCAGACACCGTGAACATCACAATGCGGGAACTGATACTGCCTTCGCGCAGTTTTTTAAGCGCCTCAATGCCGTTCATTTCCGGCATGTTGAGGTCCATCAATATCAGGTCGGGCTCCAGTTCCTGTGCCAGGCGTATACCGTCAGCCGCGTTACTGGCCTCGCCAACCACCTGCATGTCATTTTCCATCTCGATCAGTTGTTTTATGCCCTGACGAAGTAAAGGGTGATCGTCAATCAACAGAATGCTTGCTGGTGAGTCAGACATGGTTCCTCTCATTATTTGAAGTGTTATTTAGCTGCCTGTGGCTTCGGACGTGATCATGTGCCTGCTCTTGGGTATGAAGCTTAATGCCACTTCCACGCCGCCGCTGTCGCGGTTATGTACACTGGCCCTACCGCCCAGGGTGCGGGCCCTGTCCTGCATTATGATCAGGCCATAGTGCTGTGCCGGCTGGTCGCCGGCCGGCAGCCCTTTACCATTATCAAGTATTCTGACCTTTACCTGTGGAGATTCAAACAGCACCTGTACCAGAACCTCCGACGCCTGGGAGTGTTTCACGGCATTGGCCAGCCCCTCGCGGACGATCTGCAGGGTATGGATTTCCTCATTGGGCGAGAGGGTCTGCGGCGGCAGGCGGTATTCGAGTTGCACCTCACTGCCCAACCGCTCGGAGAATTCCTCCACCGTCTGGCGCAGGGCTGTGGCCAGGTCAGGCGTGTCCAGCTTCAGCCGGAAGGTTGTCAGCAGTTCCCGCAGTTGCCGGTAGGCGCTGTTCAGGCCGGTACTGAGCTCTTCCAGGATCTCATTATGAACCTTCTCGTGCTCCCCCCTGATATTGAGGCGGCGCAGCCGTGCTACCTGCATTTTCAGGTAGGACAGGGACTGGGCCAGGGAATCGTGCAGCTCCCGCGCAATCACAGTGCGTTCTTCAGCCAGGGTGAGCTGCTGCTCTTCGGTAATCTGGCGTTCCAGGAATATCGCCGTCGCCAGCTGGTCGCTCAGGGTTTCCAGCAAGCGGCGTGCGGTCTGGGAAAGCCCCTTGCTGGCGGGGTACCACACTTCCAGGGTGCCCAGCAGCTGCCCCGGGGTCCGTATGGGCAGCAGCAATCTTCGGCCGTCGTTATCTTCCGATGGCAGCTCGTCGAAAACCTCCGGCGTTACCAGGCAGGCATCGCAGTGATGATCCTTGCAGTAGAACGGCCGGTCCTTGGTGGATGTGGTAATGGCTTCCACCGGCTCGGCGGAATTCTTGTCATGGAGGAACAGCCGGATGGGGCCGATTCCGAGTAACTGTTCCAGGTCCTGAAGCATGGGGATCGCGCCACTGCACAAGTCGTGGTTGGCGAACAGGGAGCGGCTGGAGGAATGGAGCAGCTCGAGGGCTGCGTGGCTTTTTTCCAGCTCGCGGGTTTTGCCCCGAGCCTCCTCCCTCAGCTCGTGGTAGCTCAGGGCCAACTCGTTGGTCATCTGGTCGAAAGCACTGCCAAGCTGGGAGAGTTCATCCGAGCCTGCCAGGTTTGCCTTGCGTGAGAAATCCTGTTCCCCCACCGCAACGGCAATGTCCACCAGTTTGCGCAGTGGGCGCAGTACCCGTTTCTTGAGGTCCAGGAACAGCCCGAAAATAATCAGAATCGAGAACACCAGGCTGATGATCTGGATCAGGTGCAGCAGATCGATGCGGGCCTCGGTACGGTGCTCCAGCATGCTGACCAGCTCGTCCACTTCCGCCACATAGCGTTCTGTTGCGGCTATAAGGTCTGCTGTAACGCGAGTGCTGTTCGGGGCATTGGCGATAAGTGCCGGTCGGAGTTCTTCCTCCCAGAGTGATTGCATTGCCTGGTGTTGTTTGGCCAGCGGGTGGTCTTCAGCACCAGGTATTGCCCGGCTGAACCCCGGGTGGGCCATCCGTTCCTGGTAGGCGTCCAGTCTGGTCATGAAGGCCGTGGCGTGGTCTTCAGACGGGTCAGCCGCGGAGCGGGCCAGCAGTTCATAGGCGCCCATGCGCAGCGAACCGGCAATATTGATTGCCGTTGCATTGCCTTCAATGCTGCGCGATACCCCCAGGGTAGTCGCCATGCTGACTATGGCAGTCAACACAACGGCGCCAACCACAATGGCAATGCGTTTTACGAGGGAACTGTTACGTGTCATCTGGTCTCTTCGTTGGGGCCGTGCAAAGGAGCAATGTTCGCCTGTATTCCATCCGGTACGTACCCCCTTGAGGATAGTCAGTTACCCCTAATTACCCCGATAGGCGATCTCCCATCATAGTCTTTGACCCCTTGCAGGGCAAAGCATGAAACTGGAAGTTGGCTTTTGGTGGGTAACGGAATGCAGCCTTTTACCATCGGTGACGAAGACGATAGCGATAACCTGACGTCGTTGGCAGTGGTTCTTCCGCTGGCAGTCGTTGGCTTCGTCATTGCTGCCGGATGCTGGACCCTATTTGCCGTGGCAGGCGCGCCTCTTCGGAACGCACTTGCGCTGGGTAGTCTGGAGTTTGGTCTGTTGTTGGCCATGCCAATGGCCGTCAGCGCGTTGTTGGCGGTACCAGCAGGCATTGCCGCCCAGAAAGTGGGCGCAAGGCGGGTCATGATTGCATGCCTGGCGGGGCTTGCCGTGTGCATGGCGCTGCTCCTGATTGTTGAAACCTGGGCCGGTTACCTTGTGGTTTCGGCTGGCCTGGGCCTGGCCGGCGGGTTTTACAGTGCCGGCCTGCAGTTTGTGACCGGTCACGCTTCTCCCCGTCACATGGGGCTTGTGCTGGGCATATTCGGCGCCGGAGTCACCGGTGCCGGATTCAATTACTATCTGGTTCCCCTGATCATGCAGGCGTTTTCCTGGAAAGGGGTGCCACTTGCCTATCTGGTGGTTCTTTTACTGGTAATTGCCCTGCTGGTATTGCTGACAGATGACTCGGACTCCCGTGGCGATCCCGAAGTGGAAGCCAGGGGTATGCAATTGCTGCGTCGTCTTGAAAACCGGCGGGTGTTGCGATTGTACCTGTACTTCGGGGCTGTCGCGGGCAGCTTCTTTTCGCTGGCTTTATGGCTGCCGGATTTTATGTCCTCCCGTTTCTTCCTGAACATGGAGTCGGGCGCCCGGCTGGCTTTGTGGTTCGTGATCCCGGGCGCCCTGGCCCAGATTGCGGGAGGAGGGCTGTCGGACCGTTACGGCGCGGTCCGGGTGGTAGTGCGTTCACTGATGGCGTGCCTTGTCGCGCTGTTTGTGCTGTCTTACCCGCCGATGACGTTGTCAGTCCGTGGCATAGAGTCGGTCGTTGCCCTGGAGCTTGTGCTGCCACTGGTCCTGGAAGGCTTCTTTATTGTGTTGTTGGGCGTGGCGCTGGGTTCTGCCATGGGCGGGCTTCAGCGAATGGTCATTGCGGAAAACCGTGAGGCCGCAGCTTTTGCGGCTGGCATGCTGCTATTCAGTGCCTGCCTTGTCGCCTTCCTGCTACCGGTGCTGTTTGGCGCGATGATTCACTGGACCGGTGTCGGTACCGCCATGTTTATGATTCTTTTCCTGCTGCTGGCCGTAAGCCTGTTGCTGTTTGCCCGTGACAACCGTCGACTGGAACGTCAGGCGCTGTTACACAAGGGTGTATAACGGTTCTACCACCTGGGGGGTAGAGCCCGGTTATGACGGGGTAACCACGCAGATTTCAGGGTTTTTCTCCCACACAATGGTCTCAAATCGGAGCTGCATCAGAACAGTGATCCGGCAGACGGGCAGATGGAGAGAGAGACCATGAGTCATTTGATCGACAAACTGAATTACTTCAGGAAGAAGCGCGAGCCATTCGCCAACGGCCACGGCGAAACCCACGAAGTCAGCCGCGAGTGGGAAGACAGCTACCGCCAGCGCTGGCAGCACGACAAGATCGTGCGTTCCACCCACGGCGTGAACTGCACCGGCT